>JALYMD010000666.1 GCA_030773875.1 Chloroflexota bacterium
CACGTTTACGCTTCTAGCGCTCTTTCTCTTCGGCGGTTCGACCACCCGCGAGTTCGTGCTGGCCCTCCTGATCGGGGTCGTCAGCGGGACGTACTCCTCGATCTTCAACGCCAGCCAGCTCTTGGTGGCCTGGGAAAACGGCGAGATCCAGCGCTTCTTTGGAAGGGCCCGCGGCTCACGTCGCCCGGCCGTGGCCCCGTCACCTTAGTAAGGTCCATCACCCACCGCTGTACCGCAACTTGTGCTGCGTCCCGTGGCCGGTGCTCTCCCAGGCAATGGGTCGCCGGTCTGCGCTCGGCTGCAGCGTCACTAGAGCGTCAGTTTTGTCGGTCATTGACGCCGAACCTCTGCGTTTACGTGTCAGGAAGTCCGGTGGTACACTTTTGTCGTCGCGCGTGGCTCAGGCGCTTGCCTCGCCACGCGTATTCACGTCCGTTTTCCACACCGTCACCTTCCGGTTCTGGTCGCGTTACGGCGCGGCGGCGCTCCGTCACGTCTCCATGCAGATGGGCAACGGTATTGGTCGACGCGACAAGCATGTGCGTCTAGGGGATTTACGAGGAGGGGGAGTTGGACGAGCGAGTTCTCTATGCATTGCCGGTCATCATCTTCGGGCTCATCGCCATCGGTTTCGCCGCCTGGCTCGCCCGCGATGTCCTCGGCCGTGACACCGGAACGACCGGGATGCAGGACATCGCCGGTCGCATCTTCCAAGGTGCGCTCGCCTACCTCAACCGGCAGTACCGCACCATCGCTGTCCTTGCCATCGGCGTCGCGATCCTGATGGGCGTGCTGGTCGCGATCTTCGAGAACGAGCACCAGGTCGCTCGCGGAACCATCACAGCCATCGCCTTCATCGTCGGCGCCCTCCTCTCCGGCATCTCGGGCTTCATCGGCATGTACGTCGCGGTGCGAAGCAACGTCCGCACGGCGGCGGCAGCCCAGCGAAGCCTGGGTGAGGCACTGATCGTGGCGCTCCGCGGCGGCGCCGTCTCCGGCTTCCTTGTGATTGCGCTCGGCTTGCTGGGTGTCCTCGGTGTCTTCTACGCGGTATACGGCTTCGCGGCTGAGGGCCAGTTCGGGCGCGTGGCGGAGACGCCGTTCTGGATCGTCGGCTTTGCCTTTGGAGCCAGCTTTGTCGCGCTCTTCGCCCAACTCGGCGGTGGCATCTACACCAAGGCAGCCGATGTCGGCGCTGACCTTGTCGGCAAGGTGGAAGCCGGGATCCCCGAGGACGACCCACGCAATCCAGCGGTCATCGCTGACCTGGTGGGCGACAATGTTGGCGACTGTGCTGGGCGCGGTGCGGACCTCTTCGAATCCTCCGCTGCAGAGATCATCGGCGCCATGATCCTGGGCGTTGCCCTCTTTCGAGCCTCAGGGGGTGATGTCAACAGCCGCGACATCGCTTGGATCTTCTTCCCGTTGGTCATCGGTTCCTTCGGACTCCTCTCCTCATTGATTGGCATCCTCGCGGTTCGGCCCGGCAGGACACCCCGGGATCCGATGGGTGAACTGAACAACGGCTTCTACGTCACGGCTGCCCTCTCCGCGGTGTCGCTCTTTATCGTTTGCTTCTGGATGCTTCCCCACGGGGCGTTTCAGTTTGCGCTGTGCGGCTTGATCGGGATCGCGACCTCGCTCGCGTTTGTCTACATCACCCAGTACTACACGGCCGGCACCTGGCGGCCGGTCCAAACGATCGCGGAAGCCTCCAAGACCGGCGCGGCGACGAACATCATCTCCGGAATCTCTGTCGGCTTCGAGACGGTCGCGCTCCCGGCCCTGACCATCAGTGCTGCCTTGCTAGGCTCCTACTACCTCGGTCGCTCGGTCGATTTCCCTGAGGGGGAGTTGGTCTCGGGCGGTATCTTCGGCACTGCGGTGGCCACTATGGGTATGCTGATGTCAGCTGCCTACATCCTGGCCATGGACACCTTCGGCCCCATCACCGACAACGCCGGCGGCATCGTTGAGATGAGCGACCAGCCTGACGCGGTCCGCGACGTCACCGACGCCCTCGATTCCGTGGGCAACACCACCAAGGCGCTCACCAAGGGCTACGCCGTCGGCACCGCCGCGCTCGCCGCCTTCTTGCTCTTCTCCGCGTTCCTAGACGAAGTGGATCGCTTCAAGGTCGGAGGCATCGACGCCCGCGTCGTCAACCTGGCCGACCCGAAGGTCTTTGTCGGCGGACTGATCGGCGCCATGCTGGTCTTCCTCTTTTCCTCGCTGGCCATTCGGGCGGTGGGACGCGCGGCCGGTGACATGATCTCTGAGGTTCGCCGCCAGTTCCGGGCAGATCCCGGCATCATGGCTGGCACGTCAACCCCGGACTACGCGCGCTGCGTCGACATCTCTGTCCGGGGCGCGCTGCGGGAGATGGTGCTGCCGGGCGCCCTTGCCGTCGTCGTTCCAATCCTTGTCGGCGTGATTCTCAAGTGGGAGGCCGCGGCCGGCATGCTGATGATTGGGACGATCGTGGGCGTCCTGCTGGCGATCGTGCTGAACAACGGTGGCGGTGCGTGGGACAACGCCAAGAAGTTCATCGGGGCTGGTAGCCTCAAGGATGATAACGGCAACATCCTGGGTAAGGGGAGCGAGGCCCACGCGGCTTCGGTGGTCGGTGACACGGTTGGCGACCCGTGGAAAGACACGG
>JALYMD010000667.1 GCA_030773875.1 Chloroflexota bacterium
CGCGCTCCAGAAGGCCGTGCGCTCCCTGGAGACGAACGCCAAGGACCTCGGGTGGGAAGACCCCTCCTGGACCGACGCGGTGATCGAGGACCTGATCGCGCGCCCGAACGACCTTCGCCTTTGGGCCGTGATGGCGGCCCTGCGGCGCGGCCGGACGCCGGAGCGCCTGCACGAACTGAGCCGGATCGACCCCTGGTTCCTGGCCAAGCTGCAAGGTCTGGTCGATCTGGAGCGGCGGCTGGCGAGCGACGATCTCGACGGGGATCTGCTCTGGATCGCCAAGCGGGCCGGCTTCTCCGACGCGCAGATCGGACGGCTCTCGGGGCAGCCGGGCGGCCGCGTGCGCGCGATACGCGACCGCCTCGGAATGGCGCCGGTCTACAAGATGGTCGACACCTGCGCGGGCGAGTTTGCCGCCGCGACGCCCTACTTCTACGCGACCTACGAGGAGGAAGACGAGGCGACGCCGATCCCGGGGAAACGGGCGTTGGTGGTGGGCTCGGGCCCGATCCGGATCGGGCAGGGGATCGAGTTCGACTACTGCTCGGTGCAGGCGGCGCGGGCGCTGCAAGAAGCGGGTGTCGCCTCGATCATGGTCAACTCGAACCCCGAGACGGTCTCAACGGACTTCGATGCGTCCGATCGCCTCTACTTCGAACCGCTCGATGCTGAGAGCGTCGGCGAGATCCTGCGCCACGAGACGGGCGGAAACGGCGCTGGAGGGGAAGCACCGCCAGTCATCGTCCAGTTCGGCGGACAGACCGCAATCAATCTCGCGGCGCCGCTGGCGGCGGACGGCGCGTCCATCTGGGGCAGTTCCCTGGACTCCATCGACCTGGCCGAGGATCGCTACCGCTTCGAGGCGTTCCTGCGCGGGCTCGGCATTCCCCAGCCGCCCGGCGCGGCGGTGACCTCCCTCGCCGACGCCGAGGAGGTCGCGAACCGGGTCGGCTATCCCGTGCTGGTGCGGCCGTCCTACGTGCTGGGCGGGCGGGCGATGGAGGTGGTTTACGGGGCGGACCACCTGGCCCGCTACATCCGCAACGCGGCGAGTTTGACCCCGGAGCATCCCGTGCTGGTCGACAAGTACCTCCTGGGCAAGGAGGTCGAGGTCGATGCGATCTGCGACGGCGAGAGCGTCCTGATCCCGGGGTCATGGAGCACATCGAGCGGGCTGGGGTTCATTCCGGCGATTCGTTCGCGGTCTACCCGGGCATCAACCTCTTCCCGGCCGAGATCGAGACGATCGTGGACTACACCACCCGGATCGCCCTCGCGATCGGCGCCCGCGGCCTGACCAACATCCAGTACGTGATCCACGGCGGCCGAATCTACGTGCTGGAGGTCAATCCCCGCTCGTCGAGGACCGTGCCCTTCCTGAGCAAGGCCACGGGTGTGCCGATGGTGAAGCTGGCCACAGGTGTGATGCTCGGCCGGTCGCTGGCCGAGCAGGGGTACGCGGGCGGACTCTGGCCACGCCAGCCCCTGGTGGCGGTGAAGGCGCCCGTCTTCTCGATGGCCAAGCTGCGCGGCGTGGAGGTCCACCTCGGGCCGGAGATGAAGTCGACCGGCGAGGTGATGGGCATCGACCGATCCTTCGAGCCGGCCTTCTTCAAGGCATTGCTCGCGGCCGGGCTGGCCCTGCCGCCCCGCGGGTCCATCCTGCTCACGCTGGCGGACGAGGACAAGGCGGACGCGATCGAGATGATCGGGCACCTCGTGCGGATGGGCTACAAGCTCTACGCGACCGAGGGCACAGCGGCCCTGATCGAGCGGCACGGGATGCCGGTCCAGATGGTGACAAAGCGGATTGGCCGGGGCAGCCCGGACATGCTTGACGTCATCCTCCAGGGCACCGTTGACGGGGGCATCAACACGCCGGGACCTGCGGACAAGGAAGTCCTGGACGGACTACAGATCCGCCGGGCGGCCGTGGAGCGAGGCATCCCCTGCATCACCTCCATCGACACCGCCCGGGCGATGACGGATGCCATGGTGTCAGCAGGGTCCGTCTATACTGTCCAACCGGTGCCGGCCTATCGGCGGCACGGTTTCGGCTATTAGGGGCGATGTCAGCGCAGAACCGCGAAGTTTCATCGCGCCTGTCGCGCCAGCCGAGACGAATCACCGAAGGACAGGACACCGGATGGTCGAACTGGACCCGATTCTCGACGTGGACTTGGTAGGGGCGGGCGGCGTCGTGGTGCGAGCGCGAGAGTTCGACAGCCGGATTCTGGCCGTCGAACCGGTGATGGGTGATTCCGCTGTCCTCACCCTCTCGCTCCCGACCAGCATGGCGGGGAGTCTGCGCGCCGGGCAGTTCGTCGACGTGCTGTGCCGGGTCGAGGGCTCCTACGACCCGCTCCTCCGCCGGCCCTACTCTATCTTCCGCGCCGACTCTCGGGCCGAGACGATGCAGTTGCTCGTTCGTCCCTACGGGCGGGGGAGCGCGTGGCTTGCCTCCCGACCCGTCGACACGATCCTGGATGTCCTGGGACCGCTGGGGAACGCTTTTCAAATTCACCCGCGGAGTCGCAACTTGCTGATGGTGGCCGGCGGGGTCGGCGCGGCTCCGCTCGTGATGCTGACGGACCACGCGCTGGCCGATGGGCGGAACGTCACCTATCTGATGGGCGCCGCCGACGCCGACGCGCTCCTACCGGCCTCCTACCTTCCAAGCGATGTCGAATACGGGGTCGCGACCGACGATGGCAGCAAGGGCCACCGGGGGTTCGTGACCGATTTGGTTCCGGAGTACCTTCGCTGGGCGGACCAAGTTTTTGCCTGTGGTCCGGAGCCCATGTTCCGTTCGTTGCGCAGCGTGTCGAGCGCCCACCGCCTCGGCGGGAAACCGCGCATCCAGGTCTCCGTCGAGCGGACGATGGCCTGCGGGCTCGGGGCGTGCCTCGGCTGCGTCGTCGAGACGAAGCACGGAATGCAGACCTCCTGCGTCCAGGGCCCGATCTACGACATGGACGAGGTGGTCTGGTGAGGGCGTCGTCGGATCTATCACGTCTGAGAACCTCTCACTGCCTGGTGGCAGTGAGACGGAGGGCCGACCGCTGATGGCCGAGCCCTCACTTGCCGTCGACCTCGCCCCCGGAAATCCGCGGGAGTTGGTCCTGGCGAATCCGGTGATCGCGGCGTCCGGCTGCTTCGGGTACGGGCTCGAGTATGCCGGAGTGATGGACGTCCAGCGACTGGGCGCGTTCGTGAGCAAGGGGATCACGCCGAAGCCCCGGTCCGGGAACCCGATGCCACGGATCACCGAAACACCCGCCGGGATGCTCAACGCCATCGGCCTTCAGAACCCCGGTATCCGCGGCTTTGTCAAGAAGTACCCGAAGATCTGGGACGCCTGGAAGGTGCCCGCCATCGTCAACATCTCGGCGGAGTCGGTCGAGGATTACGTGATGATGGCCCGGATCCTGGACGAGCTGCCGGGAGTGGAAGGCATCGAGGTTAACATCTCCTGCCCCAACATCGCCGCCGGCGGCTACTGCTTCGGTTGGGACGCGGCAATGTCCGCGGACGTGACCCGGGCGGTGCGCGCGGCCACCACTCTGCCCATGATGGTTAAGCTCAGCCCCGGCGCGGTGGACGTCGTCTCGGTCGCGCTCGCGGTTGAGGAGGCCGGGGCGGATGCCGTCTCGCTGATCAATACCCTGGTCGGGATGGCCATCGATGTCCGGACGCGACGGCCGGTCCTGGCTAACGCCACGGGCGGTCTCTCCGGCCCAGCGGTGAAGCCGATCGCGCTCCGGATGGTCTACCAGGTTGCCGCCGCGGTGCAAATTCCGGTCGTCGGAATGGGCGGCATCATGGGGCTGGACGACGCGCTGGAGTTCTTCTTTGCGGGGGCAAGCGCGATCCAGGTCGGAACCGCCATCTTCGCGCAGCCCGGCATGCTGATCCGCCTCATTGACGACCTCGGGGAATGGCTGCCGAGCCAGGGAGTTGGAAGCGTGCAGGAAATCGTCGGGGCGGCGCTGCCGGCCGGGCTGCCGGCGCGGCGGGCAGCCACGGAAGCCGATGTGGAAATCGACTTTGCGGCGGCAGTCGCGGCGGGATGAGGTTTGCTAACTGGCTGGAGGGAGCGGAACTGATCGCGCTCTACGCGATCCTGGGCATCGCGTTCTTTGTGCCATACGTTGGACGGCGCTAGCCGGGTCACGTCGTCGTCCTTCGGCCGTGTGAGACCGGGTCAGGATCGGAATCGCTCGGTCATGACGCCTCGTGGAGCGCCTGTGTTAGACGCAAACCATCTGCTCGAACAGCTGCGGTCCGTCGGCGCCTTGAAGGACGGACACTTCCTCCTGGCTTCGGGCCGCCACAGCGATCGCTACGTCGAGAAATTCGATTTGCTGCGGCAGCCGTCCGCGACTTCCGATGTCTGCCGGAGACTCGCCGATCAAATCCGCGGCGAGCGGGTTGACGTGGTGGTTGGGCCAACCACCGGCGGGGTCATCCTGGCGTTTGAAGTCGCGCGGCAACTCGGCGTTGCGGCTGCCTACGCGGAGCGGCGCAGCGACGGGGTGTCAGGCCGTGAGTTCCGGCGAGGGACGACATTCTCTCCTGACCAACGTGTCCTTGTCGTCGACGACATCCTGACTACCGGAGGCTCGGTGCGGGAAACACTCGCGGCGCTCGCGGCGCAGCCCGTCGACATCGTCGCGGTGGCGGTGCTGGTCGACCGGAGTGGAGGCCGCGTGACGTTCGAGGTGCCGCTGGTTGCCCTGACGACGCTCGACGTAGCCACTTGGGATGCGGAACGCTGCCCGCTATGCGCCGAGGGGATCCCACTCGTTAAGCCGGGGACGACCAGCGTCCCCACATAGGCTGTAGGCGCCGGCCCACGTCCGAAAGCGGCGCCCGGTGGCGGCTCCGTCAATAGCAGAACCCGGGCCTCTGACGAGACGCGCACGGACTCCCTCGTCGGGTGGATTGCGGACAGTGTCCCTCTACTCGTCGCTTCGGGCGGCGTGAGCCATCCGGTGCTTCAGCTCGTCGCGCTGAGCAAGCAGATCGTCGAGGCGCTGATCGATCTGCTGGAGGATGTCCGCACGCGGGCGGTGGACATACTCGTCGCGCAACTCGATCAGCATCTGGGCGATGCGGGCGATCGTGCGGACCGTGTGGACTGGGTCTTCCTCGCGCGACGGCAACGTGTAGCCGCTCATCCTGTCTCCCTCTGACCCTGGTCCAGGCGCCACCCGCCGGAGGCGAACGGACGCTA
>JALYMD010000668.1 GCA_030773875.1 Chloroflexota bacterium
AGCTCCGCCGGCTCCTCGAGCTTGAACGCCTGCCGCGCGTACCACTCGAGAAAGTCGACCGCCTCTGCGACCTCTCCCTCCGCCTCGTCCCACGCCTTGTCGAGCTCGTAGACCATCCAGGCCGCCAGCTCTAGCCGCCGGCGTCGGATGATCCCCGCCATCCGGAAGAGGACGCCCGCCCGTCCCTCCACGGGCATCCTCCGCCAGCTCGCATAGGCCTGCTCGGCCGCGGCGATGGCGTCTTCGGCGTCGGACGGCCGCGCCTTGGCCACCTCCCCAACAAGCTGATCGAGGTTGCCCGGGTTGACCGACCGGATCCAGTCGCCGGTCTCACGACGCTCTCCCCCGATCACCAGCGGGTAGCGCTGTCCCAGTTGGCCCTCAATCGCCGCCAGCGCGGCCCGCATGGCCACCCGATTCTCTTCCAGAGAGAAATCGAGTGACGGCTCGTTCGTGAATGCTCCCCGCATCATTCGGTTCACCCCTTCTCTCAGAAACCGTAGCCGCCGGCGCCACCATCAACCGTGAGAATCCGTTCCCTCAGCCGACGAGTTCGACCGGCAGTCGGCTCGTCGCTTTGATTGCGTCGTTGAGCCGTGCGAGCGTAGTCGCATTCACCTCGCGCAACCGGGTGTCCAGGCCATCGAGCTGCCCGACGAGCTCGGCGTAGACGTCACGCGCTTGCTGCGGCGGCGCATAGTCGGCGCCGTCGACGGAATCGAGCAACGCGTTGAACTTCTCGTGCAGCCCGCTGGGCCACAGCTGCGACTGCTTCATGTTGACGTCAATGAGCTGAGACCGCATCGCCTGGAGCTCCGACGTGACCGCGTCCGCCGCCTCCCGTACGGCCACGTCGTCCAGCCGTGTCTCCCATGCCGCGACCTGGACGAGCGCCGCATCGATCCGATCGATCATCGCGTTTGTCCTGGACAAGCTGTCTCGGATCTGGAGCAGCATGTCCCGTTGCGCCGCGAGCTCCTCCAGGCCAGTCTCAATCCGTGGGTCCGGCAGGATCTCGAACTCCTGTTCCTGGCTGCAACCGTCGACGGAGAGGTGCGCCGCGTACGTGCCGGGCACAATCATCGGACCGTCCGGGCGATGCCACGGTTGAAGGTCCTCCGCGCCCGGCGAGGTAGCGCCCGGGTACCGAAGATTCCAGACGAAGCGGTTCACACCCACGGACGCCGGCACGCGGGGAGTGTCGCCGTCCTCGCTGCTCGAGTAGGTCCGAATCTCGTTCCCCTCAGCGTCGAGGAAGGCCAACGTCACGTCGCCGTCGGGTTCGTCGCGGAGGTAGTACTGAACCACGACGCCCTGCGGGGGGTTTTGGCCGGCAGTCAGGAGCGCGCCCGAGACGGAACCGTCCGCTCCGTCGAACGGGTCGTACAAGATCTGGCTCGTCCCGGCGTGGGCATAGTTGACGACGCCCTTCACCGGCTCACCTCGGAAGCCGCGATAGGTGCGCAGGCGGACCGTCGGCCGTGGCTGGAAGAGGTGGACCGCCGCTCCCTGGAGCTCGTCCGTCAGCTGGTAGAGCGGCGTCAGATCGTCGAGGATCCAGAACGACCGGCCGTGCGTCGCGACGACCAGCTCGACGCCCTTGACCACGAAGTCGTAGATCGGCACGACCGGCAGGTTGCCGCCGACGCGCTGCCAGTTCCCCCCGTCGTCGAAGGAAACGTACATCCCCGTCTCGGTCCCCCCATAAAGGAGACCGCGGCGGTTGGGATCCTCCCGGACCACCCGGGTGAAATCCGTGTCCGGAATCCCATGGGTGATGGAGGTCCACGTCGCACCGTTGTCCGCCGTCTTGAAGAGGTAGGGCTTGGTGTCGTCGAGCCGGTAACGGGTCGCTGCGACGTAGGCGACGCCTTCCTCATGGGGCGAGACGTCGATCATGCTGATGAGCGCCCACTCGGGCAGATCAGGCGGCGTGACGTTCCGCCAGTTTGCGCCGCCGTCCTCGGAGATGTGGACGAGCCCGTCGTCGGTACCGGCCCAGAGCACCCCTGGTCGCCGGGGGGATTCGGCCAGCGCGAAGATCGTGCAATAGACCTCGGCCCCCGTGTTGTCCCGCGTGATCGGGCCTCCGGACGGCTTGAGCTTGTCCGGGTCGTTGCGAGTCAGGTCAGGGCTCACGACGTCAAAGCTGCTCCCGAGATTACTCGAGCGGAAGAGGACGTTGCCGGCCACGTAGAGGTCGTGCGGCAGATGCTGGGAAAACATGATCGGGAACGTCCACTGCAGCCGGTACTTGAGACTCTCGGCGCCTACACCCCAGCCGTAGAGCTCCGGCCAGACCGTGATGTCGCGGATCTGCGCGCTGCGGTGATCGTAGTGGGTCATGATGTCGTTGTAGGCTCGGCGTCCAATCGGTCCGGACGCGACGACGTGCCAGGGCTCATCCGGCTTGATGGCGATGTACCCACTCTCACCGCCACCCGGGGCGTACCAGGTACGCTCGTGGATCGCGGCGTCGGTCGTGGCGCTCGGAACGCTGATCGCCGTGTTGTCC
>JALYMD010000669.1 GCA_030773875.1 Chloroflexota bacterium
AGGACCAGTCGTTCGATCTGGGGCAGCCGGCGTCCCCAGTACCGCTGGTCGCTGCCGCTATCGGGAGCTGGCTCGATATATAGCTGCACCGAGCCAATCCCGTTCGGACCCTCCCGGATGACCGTCGATGGCACCAGTCCCCAACCGAGGTGGCGGCTGAGCAGGTAGGAGGCGTATTCCCGCCGGTAAAGCGTGCCATCCGGGAAGTCGTAGAGCGGAGCTTCCCCAACCCGGGGTTTGTAGATCGCCAGCTGCTCCCGCCCATCCGGACAGGTGAGCGCGACACCAAACGTGTAGTTCGAGCCCCAGGGGATTAGCTTGCTCGCGGCAAAGTCCGCGTCGCGCAGGAGCCGGAGCGCTTCGTCCTCTCCCAGCGGCGGCCGAGCCGAGCCGTCTTCGTCTGGTTCTTCGTCGTTATGCAGTTGGAGAAACAGATCGGGCATTGGGGAGAACCCCTTTGGAAGGTCAGCGGTCGGGGCGGGCCGAAGCCGAATGCGGGCAGTGCTCAAGGTGCGCCGGCCAGAGTTTACTGTGCCGACTGTGACGACGGACTTCCATTCATTGGCGCCCGGAGCCCTGCCGGGCTGCGTAGAATAGCAGCGTTGGCCGATGGGGGGCCGCCATGGTGGGCGAGCCTGAGAGGGGAGTAACGGCGACTTATGAAGATCGTGCGCTACCAGGACGCGACATCAAGCGAGGCTCGGTACGGCTTCCTGGAAGATCAGACGGTCTATGCGGCAGATGGGGATGTGTTCTCCGGTCTGACGAGGCGAGATGCAGTCGGGGCACTTGACGAAATGACCCTCCTCACGCCGATCCAGCCGGGCAAGATCGTTTGCGTCGGGCTCAATTACGCGGCCCACGTCACCGAGAACGACCCGACTCGAACCGTGCCCGACAAACCTGTCCTTTTCATGAAGCCGCCCTCCGCGCTGATTGCCCATGGGGAGCCAATAGCCATCGCGAACCCGGGGAACCGGACGGACCACGAGGCCGAGCTAGTGATCGTCATCGGCAGGGAAGCGCGTGATGTCGCCGAGGCCGATGCCGCGAGCTACGTCCTCGGCTACACCGCCGGCAACGACGTGTCCGACCGTGTCCTGCAGCAGAAGGACGGCCAGTGGGTACGGGCGAAGGGATACGATACCTATTGCCCCCTCGGTCCCTGCATCGTGACGGATCTGGACGTGACCGACGCCCGCGTTGAGTCCCGGCTCAATGGCGAGGTCAAGCAGTCCCAGACGACGGCGAGCATGATCTTCAATCCCCACTTCCTGATCAGCTACATCAGCCGGGTCATGACCCTGCTCCCGGGCGACGTGATCATGACCGGCACCCCGGAAGGGGTCGGCCCGATGCAGCCGGGCGACACGATCGAGGTGGAGGTCGGCGGCGTGGGCGTCCTGCGGAACCCCGTCACCGCTCGGTAGATCCAGTTTTCGACAGGCTAGGACCCGCAGGGAGAGGCACCATCACTCCGCCCCCTGTGGGTCTGCCGACCCCGCGCTGAATCCCCCCTGCCAGCCCGTTCCGCTCAGGGAGGACTGACGACCGGCGGCTAGATGGTCTGATTGCAGCCGAGAAAGCCATTCTCGTAGCCGTTGAGGAAGGACTGGACCCGCTGGTCAGCGGTGCCGTGTGCCTGGGGGTCGTACTCGTCCGTGCCGGGGGGATCGCCGAGATACTGGACGGTGAAGTTGAGGACCTCATCGACGTCGTCCGTCTCCAGGAGACTGCGGGTGTCGGAGTCCAGTGTCCACGCCCCGGTCAGGCAGTCCGCCATCAGCTCCAAATCGATGCTGTAGAGCTCGTTCCACTTCTCGGGCGTATCCTGGACCCGCTCGATCCCGACTCCGGTCTGGACGTGGTGCGCCCACTCGTGGGCAATCACGAACGCCACGGCGAAGTCTGCTTGCTGCTGCAGTTGTCCGAGGAACGGCGCGTCCAAATAGACGGTCTTGTCTGGCGGGCAGTAGAAGGCCCAGAAGCCAGATTCCGTCGCTCCGCAGGCAGTCCCTACCTGCTCTCCCTCCCGGATCAGCACCCGGCCCGGGCTCTCGTACCGGAACTCGGTGTATCCGAAGGACTCCCGGTAAAAGGCGTCAAGATCCTTCGTGACGTCCTGGAGGATGTTGCCTTCGGCGATGGGTGTCGTCCGTTGGCCGAACGTGGCGATCGCGGCATCGACCTGCTCACGACTGCTGCCGAAGAACCAGCGGAACTCACCAGCCTGGCCTGCCCGGACCAGGTACATCTCGTCCTCAAGGATCCGCTGCTGCCCATTCTCCACATACGGCTGCTGGAACTTGACCTGGGCTGCGCTCGGGTAGGTCTGGCCGGTCACGCCCCAGGTCCACTGTCCGATGGCCACGCCGGTCACCGTGGCCCGACCGGCCTGCGCCTCCGCATAGATCTGCTCAAAGGTGCCGACGGCGGCCGCTCGAGGAATGACCGCATGGGCGTCCGGGTGGATGCGGTCGTACATCGCGTTGAACTTGCGGTCGGCAGCCAGTCGGAAAATCTCTTCGGGGGTGAACCGAGCTTCACGGGCATCGCGCTGCTCGTCCTGGGCGTAAGCCACCTGGGGCGCGATCGCGACGCCGGAAAGCGCGAGGAGGAGAACAAGGATCACGGCGGGTAGACGCGGCATACGTGGCTGCCTCTCAAAGGGTAGCGGTCGGTGAGCGTTGACGCCTCGTTGGTTCGAGCCCCAGTGGCGCGACGGTCCTTAAAGCTCCTGCCAGACGACACCCGTGCCCTGCTCCAGCTGGACCGCCAGATCGGCTGGGTCGGTAACGGGCGGCAGGCAGGCGTACCGCTCGCAGACGTAGGCCGTGGCGACACCTCCCCGCGCCGGCCGCTCGGCGAGGAACGGCAGGAGATCGCTGATGGCTGGGTCGGCAGGGTTGGCGAATCCCAGGATTGCGTTCGGCTCGTAGCGACGGTAGACCTCGGCAGCAAGGGCTTCCACGCCCGGATCCCCGCGATCTCCCGCGATGGCAACCTCCTTGGGGGTCCCTAGGGCAAACTCAAGGGCGGAGAGAAAGCGTCCAAACGCCGTGGGGTGGTCGGCCATCGGTCGGGCCAGGGCGCGCAGGATACCAGTGGCTCGCCGGTGGTAGGCCTCGTTGCCGGTCATGGCAGCCAGTCGGAGCAGCACGTCAGCCGCGACGGAGTTGCCCGATGGCGTAGCGCCGTCCTGGAGGTCACGGGGGCGGGCGACTAACGTTTCGTGACTGGCACCCGTGTCGAAGAGAAGATCGTCCCCTTCGTCCCCGAACTCCGCAAGCATTGTCTCTGTGAGACCAAGGGCCTCCTCGATCCACCTACGTTCAAAGGTGACCTGGTAGAGCGCGATGAGACCGTCGATCAGAAAAGCGTAGTCCTCCAGGTAGCCGTTGAGCTTGGAACGACCCTCCTTGTGCGTCCGGAGCAGGCGCCCGTCGGCACGAAGGTGGTCGAGCAGGAAGGTAGCGTTGCGGACGGCGATCTCGCGGAAGTCGGGGCGGTTTAGGACCCGGGCACCCTCAGCGAAGGCTCGCAGCATTAATCCGTTCCAGCTGGTCAGGATCTTTTCGTCGCGGCCCGGGTGAATCCGCTCTTCCCGCGCCGCATAGAGTTTGGGGCGCGCCGCCTCGACCGTTGCGCCCAATTGCTCGACCGGCACCCCGACCTGGGCGGCGACCTCCTCCACCGGGCGCGGGACGTTGAGGATGTTCTTGCCCTCGAAGTTGCCGGCCGGCGTGACGCCGTAGTAGGCGCCGACGAGCCTGGAGTCCTCAGGGCCGAGGACCGCTTCGATCTCGTCGGGCGACCAGACGTAGAATTTTCCCTCCTCGCCCTCGCTGTCGGCATCCTGAGTGGAATAGAACCCGCCCGCAGGGCTCGTCATCTCGCGGGCCACGTACTCCAACGTCTCCGTCGCGACCTGCCGGAACAGGTCCATCCCAAGCGCACGGTAGCCGTCCAGGTAGACGCGGGCGAGTTGGGCGTTGTCGTAGAGCATCTTTTCGAAGTGGGGTACCAGCCAGACCGCGTCAACGGCGTAGCGGGCGAAGCCGCCGCCGACGTGGTCATACATCCCCCCGGTAGCCATCTTCGTTAGGGTGAGGCTCGCCATGGCGGCAGCACGCTGATCGGCGGTGCGGTGGTACTCGCGGAGCAGAAACTCCAGGTTTGCCGGCTGGGGGAACTTGGGCGCCCCACCGAAGCCGCCGTTCTGGGCGTCGAAGCTCTGGGCCAGCCCCTTGAGGGCGGTCTCCAGGATCGCCGGGTTGAGGTCTCCGGGCGTCGGAGCAGCCCGTGTAGATTCATGGAGGTATGAGCGGAGCTGCTCGGCGTTGTCTTCCACGCCATCACGCCGCTCCCGGTACGCTTCGGCAACGCTCTCCAGCACCTTCGTGAAGGAGGGCATGCCCATCCGGTCTTCGGGGGGCCAGTAGGTGCCGCCATAGAAGGGGACGCCATCCGGGGTGAGGAAGGCATTGAGTGGCCATCCCCCATGCCCGGTCATCGCTTGGACCGCCGTCATGTAGATGGAGTCGATATCCGGCCGTTCCTCGCGGTCCACCTTAATGTTGATGAAGTTGCGGTTCATCACTGCCGCGGTCGCGTCATCCTCGAACGATTCGTGCTCCATCACGTGGCACCAGTGACAGGCGGAGTAGCCGATGCTGACCAGGATCGGCTTATCCTCGGCTTTGGCTTTTGCCAGGGCCTCGGGACCCCAGGGAAACCAATCGACCGGGTTGTCCTGATGTTGCAGCAGGTAGGGGCTGGTCTCGTTGGCTAAGCGGTTCGGCACAGGAGGGCTCGCTTTCTTGGCGTCTCGCGGTCGCGGCGTTCCCGCCGCTCCTTCAATGGTGGCTCGCGTGCAAGGTCGGTGCCGTTGATCATTCCCCTTGCTTCGCTCCTCTGTCCGGCAGCCCTGGAGTGGTCACGGTCAGGGACCTCGCGCTCAATGCGCCGGTTGCCTCTCGGGCGCCGGGAAGGTCACTTCCGATGAGCTAGCCAGCCATCCCGCCACTACAATGGCCCTACAGCAAGCGGTGAGGAGACACGATGACCGAACCACGGACAGCGACACGTGCGACCGGCAACGGCACGGACCCGGGTGTACTGGCCGACGCCCGCCTCGCGTTCGTCGGCGCCGGGGTGATGGCGGAGTCGATGATCGCGGGCTTGTTGGCTCGCGGCATGATCGCTCCGGAGCGGATTGTGGCCAGCCACCCGCGCGAGGACCGGCGGCAGAGGCTGCGGGAGCGGTTCGGCATCGAAGCCGTCGAGGCCAACCGGGAGGCGGTGACATGGGGCGACGTGGTGCTGCTGACGGTCAAGCCTCAGGTGCTGGCCGGGGTGATGCGGCAGCTCCACGGCCGGCTTGAGCCGAGGCAGGTCGCGGTCTCTGTGGTCGCCGGTGCCGCGATCGGGACGCTCAGCCGGGGGTTGGGACACGATGCCATCGTGCGGGTGATGCCCAATACACCTGCCCAGATCGGCCAGGGCATGAGTGTCTGGACTTCGACGGCAGACGTGGACGAGACGCAGCGGTCACGGGTGAAGGCCGCGCTCGGCGCGCTCGGCGAGGAGCTGTGGGTCGAGGAGGAGAAGTACGTTGACATGGCGACGGCACTCTCCGGTACCGGCCCCACCTATGTCTTCCTGATGATGGAAGCCTTGATCGACGCAGGTGTCCACATGGGATTTCCGCGCCGGATCGCCGAGCAGATCGTACTCCAGACGGTCGCCGGCTCCGTCGCTTTTGCCCGCGACTCAGGAAAGCACATGGCTGAGCTGCGGAACATGGTGACATCTCCCGGCGGTACTTCGGCTGAGGCGATATACCAAATGGAGAAGGGCGGGCTGCGCACCGTCTTCTCCCGCGCCGTCTATGCCGCGTACCAGCGCACCACCAGCCTCGGGCAGGAGGAGACGGCGAAGGAGCGGGGGTAGGGCAGCATTCAAGCGTTACGCTGCCTGCGCAGCCGGCTGAGCCGTCGCAGTCCCATCGGTGTGAGCAAAGAGGGTTTGCCGGGAGAGCAGGTGGAGGGTGAGCGCGTCGGCGCCCCCGTCGTCACCAACGCGCGTCGCCACATCAACCCGGAACGACGCGATGTCGAGGGGACCAGCTGCCATCCGATCCATCAGCTCGTCGAGCAATGTCACCCGGCACAGTCCAAAGCCGGGAACGAAGGCGGCCTCTCCTTCGGCCGTAAGTGGCTGAACGCGCTCCGGCAGATCGTCTCCCTGTCCCAGCATTTCGCCCAGGCGCCGGGCCGAGACCCAGCCACTGGCAGCCAATTCATCTGACACAACCCGGAGTGACGTTTGGCTCGAATCGAGCCCTTCCGCGACCTGCTCCACGAGGTTAAGGAGTGCGGGAGCACTGGCGAGCGGCAGTGCCGGGACGTCCACCACGCCGCCCGGGACGCCTAGCGCGATCAGCGGCCGTGCATGATGGGCACGTTCCAGTGCGGCCAACGCCGACGCCTTCCCGGCTCCGCCCGGAACGGGCACGACGGCGACAGACGTCTGGGCCCGGCTGAAAATCAGCTCCGGGAGCACCAGCGCATCATCAACGACGATTGGCTCCATCGGCCGCCGCACCGTCCAGCCGTTGAATGCGTTCCCTCCCTTGCGGCGCATCGCCGCAATCTCCTCAATCAGCAGGGCCGCCCGTAGCACGCCGTCGCAATTCGCGACCGCCCGGAGCTTCGGACGGAGCGGGGTGATGATCTTGGCATCAAGGATGAACGCGAATGTCTGCTCACCGAGATGGATCATTGCTTGTCCGGCGGGAGCGTGCGGAGAGAGCGCGATGAGCTGGGCGGCACAGCGAGCCAGCCGGCCGCCGAAACCGGTCCAAGACCCAAGCGCGTTCCGCCGCCCGGCGAGGTGCACCGTCTCTGCTCCCGTCCAGCGGTATGCGACGTCGTGCCGGGCGCAGACGGTCTCCACCGTCGACGCGTCAGCCCCCGGCAATTCGAGACTGATCTCCGAGGCGTGGCGAAGCACGGAAAGACCTAGCATTACGTTGTAGCGAGCAACAATGTCCTCAGATCGCGGTCGCGGTCCGACACGAACGAGTCGCGCATTCCGCTCCGCGTCGAGGTGGAGCAAGCGTTCCAGGTCCAACGCTGTGATCCCAAGCGGGGCTGCGACATCAGCGAGAAAGGAGTGGCGCACGGCATCGTCGACGAACCCGCCCCTCTCGGCGTTCGCCGCGAGGTAGACATGAGCGCGGATGTCAGCCGGGGTCAGGAGATCCCACGCGGCGAGGGACATAGCAGCTTCGTCACCCACAACCTCCGCGACCTCCGGCATCCGGTACCGGTAGCTATCGGCGAGGCAGGTGAGGATGCAGCGAGCGATCTTCGGATCCCCGAACAGTTCCAAGACGATGTCGGACGAGAGGTCCCCGCGCGTGCGCCCGACCATCCCATCCAGGTAGCCGATCGCCAGATCAACCTTCGGAAGGAGGGCGCGGTCCCTGATGAAGCGCGGGTACAGGCGACGCGGACCGCCGTCTTCGCCCTTGCGCGTTGTCTTAGGAATGTCTTGCCGTCGGAACGCCATCGCGACCCTCCGCTGCCTCTTGCTGCTCCGCCCCCAGGTGGGCAGAGCCTCTCTCCGTGGACCGCCCGGTGAACCCTAGGCGACCTCCGACGCTGCCAGGCGAGCCTCGCTGACCCGACGCTCCTTACGTTGTGGGTCGATCTCCTCTTTGGGCCGTCGCTTGCGCGCGCTCCGGCCTTCGGTCGTGCGCCGGGTCACCAGCTCGTAGAGCAGAGCTTCGCGCTCTTTCGGCCGCAGGACGCGGCCGAGGCGCTGGATGTACTCCCGGGTCGCCGAGGATCCGCTGACGACAATGGCCACGTTGGCATCCGGCACGTCCACGCCCTCGTTGAGCACGCGGCCTGTCACGAGCTTGCCGTACGCCCCGGACCGGAACCGCTCCAGAATCTGCCGTCGCTCAGCGAGCGCCGTGCGGTAGGTGATGGCCGGCAACAACAGCCGCTCGCTCAGGATGTCGACCATCGCGTTGTACTCAGAAAAGACGATCACCTTGTCATCGCGGTGTTTGGCAAGGAGATCGACAACCTTTGCGATCTTCGCCTCCGCGTTGAGCGCGATCATCCGCGCCTGGTGATGCGCCCGCAGGGCCGAGCGCGCGGCCGGGTCGTACCCGGACCGGCGGATCATCTCGACGAACATGCCCTCGGGCCGGCCCAGGCTTCCCCGACGGGAGGCCAGATACCACTTGTACTCCGCCATCAATTGGTCATACCGAAGCTGCTCGTCCGCCGAGAGGTCCACGAACAGGCGTTTCTCGGTGTACGAGGCGATGTGGCGGTCCCGAGCAAGCTCTGCGGCCGTACGCCGAAAGACGACCGGACCGATGAGGTAGTCCAGCGCCTCATGGCCGTCGTCTGAACGCTCGGGCGTCGCGCTCAGACCCAGCCGGAATGGCGCGTTGACCTTGCCCGCGATCACCCGGTAGCCACGCGCCGGGAGGTGATGCACCTCGTCGACAATCAAGAGACCGAAGCCGTCCAGCCTTCGGTGCGGCATCGCGGCGGAGTCGAAGGTGATCACAGTCAGATCACGAAGCGTCCGCTTACCACCGCCGACGATGCCGATCTCCTCGAGCGGGTAGCCGAGCCGCTCGGCAAGCGCCGATCGCCACTGATGGAGCAGCTCGATGGTCGGCACGACAACCAACGTTCGCAGCCCCAGCCGGGCGGCAGCCATCAAGGCGACCACCGTCTTGCCCGCGCCCGTGGGCAAGATGATCAGACCTCGGCCTTCGTGTTGCAGCCAGGCCGCGACGGCCTCGTCCTGATAGGGCCGGGGCGTGAGCTCGAACCTGGGGGCGCGACCGAGACCATAGGCCGCCCTGATGCCTTCGGTCACGCCATCAATGCTCTGCTCCGTTCCAGCGCCTTGACTGGGGACGAGCGCATCACCACCGTCGTCTCCAGCGGCCTCATCCGAATCCGGCGCCAGAGCCCCGAAGATCTCCTCTGGATCCTCGAGTTCGTCGTCACGCGCGATAGCGCCCGAATCTGGAGGAGTCGTGGAGCCGGACGGAACGCGACGTCGTCCTCCCCCAGCCCGATAGCCGCCGAACGGCCGGGCCACCTAGGCCGCCTCGGGGAGGGAGAGCTGGCCAGAGGTAGGCCGAAGGAGGGTGAGTTCCGGCAGATCGTCCTCCGACGGCACGGGAGCAAAGCTCTTGACGCGGCCGGCAAGGGCCGCCTCCGCCGCGTGCAGCAGCCGGCGCTCCCGCTTCTTCCCAAAGCCGAAGAGGGTGCGGATCTTGCCCGCCTGAGCTGCTGCGTAAACGTCGGCAGCCGTCGCGAGCCCCAATTCCTCGTTGAGCCGCTGCGCCGTCTTCGGGCCGACCCCCTCGATCTGCATCAAGCGGACGACATCCGGCGGGAGGTCGGTGCACAGCTCAACGTAAAACCCCATCCGGCCTGTGGAAAGAAGCTCGCCAAGTTTGAGGCGGAGGCGAGGACCGAGACCAGGCAGATCCAGCTCCCCGGCCTCCGTGAGCCGAATCTTGGCGTCCTCACGGCTACGAAGGAGCAAGCGCGCTGCGCGCCGGTAGGCGCGCACGCGGTACGGGTTGTCCTCGGCCAGTTCGAGGATGGTAGCAACGTTGAAGAGGATATCGGCGGCGTCTCGATTGGTAACGTGGCTCATGCGGGGCTCCTCACCGCGACGGGTACGGGCCGCCGCGATCCTGAACAGGTGTTCTAATTCTAACCGAGAAGTGCCCACGGGTCAAGGAATACCGTGCTTCGGTGCTGCCTTTCCGCCGCTGTGATTGGGTCAGTCATCAACGGCGGCACACGGGTTGCTTGGATTAGTTTGAGCCCGGTTACAATGCTAAAGACGAACGACGAAGAGTCCGTTACCCGGCTCCGTCGCCACCTGGTCGCGAACGCCGGTGAGGTTGAGGCCGTCTGCCGGAGAACAGTGAGAAAGGGAAGTCCCGTAGCGCTCCCGCCCCGCTCAGTACCACCAACGAGCCTCGCCTCGCCGGTCCAACCGCCGGTGTCTCGCGTTACGCGCTCGCGAGGCCCTTGGCGGGTCCGGCGTCGCGTTGCGCTTCTCGTGATGGTCGCCGTCCTCGTTCCGCTCTTTGCGCTCGGGTTGCACGGCTGGCGGGTGATCGAAGCGATCGGTGATGTTCAGCGGTCCGCCGTGGTGCCGCTCCCGAGCCGCGTGCCGCGTGAGACAGCGCGGACGGGGAACGGGCCCACGCCGATCCCTGAGGAGAGCGACGCCGCGTCCCGCGGGGGAAATCCGGAGCAGTCTGTTGGGGGTGCCAGGACGAGCGGGCGGCAAGTGCACCTCTCCGGGCCGCTGGAAGATGCCCCGGACCAGAGGGTAGCCGCCCAAACGTCGATGCCCACGCCCACCGTCGCGGTTAGCGCTGCTGCCGCAGTGGCGACGGCCGGTACCGGGTCTGACGGCAATCCTCCGTCGTCGATGGACGTTCTCCGCGAGGTGGTTCAGGCTGGGACGGACCGGGGTGATCCGGGGCGCGACGAAGCATGGGGCGGACGCACAGGACTGAACATCCTGGTCCTTGGCATCGACCGGCGGGCTGAAGGTGGTGACCAGAATGCGGACGTCATCATTCTTGCCCGGGTCGACCTGGTGACCAAACGGGTTTCTGGAGTCAGCATCCCGCGAGACCTTTTGGTCGAGATTCCGGGTTACGGACAGGACAAGATCAACAGCGCGTACAACCATGGGGTTCGGGCACATCCCGACGATCCGGCGGCCGGCGTGGCGCTCATGCGCGACACAGTTGAAGGCGCCTTCGGCGTGCCCGTTGATGACTACGTCCTCGTCGACTTCGCTGGCTTCGAAGCAGCCGTCGATGCCGTTGGAGGCATTGACGTCACCCTTCCGAAGGCGATCCGCGACGAGACGTATCCGTCGACCGACAACAAGACTGAGGTCGTCGAGTTTCCGGCGGGTCGGCAGCATATGACCGGGGAACAGGCGTTGAAGTACGCCCGAATCCGAAATCCCGACAGCGACGATCAGCGCCGAGAGCGACAGTTTCAGGTCCTGATGGCGTTGTTCGAGAAGGGGCAAGGGATCGGATCGATCAGACGCGCCAGCGAGATCATTCTGGCCCTCGGGGACTCAATTCAGACGAGTTTCCCTCTTGAGGAGCAGCTTGTCCTGGCCAGAGTAGCGTTCATCACCGAGCGAAGCGACATCCATCTCAAGACCATCGAGCAGCCAATGGTCCAGCCTGGCTACACCGAAGATGGCGCCTGGGTCTACCTCGGTGAGCCGGCGGAACTGCGCGCCTTCGTCCAGAAGCAACTTGACCTCCCCGAAGGGAGCTAGTTCGCAACCCGCGACAGCCCTCTCCGCTCGCAGCCGAGACCGCAAGCCTTCCAATTTTGGGAAGCGGAATCAGCGAGGGACTACTCCCGGTCGTCTTGAAACTGCAGCGTCCCGGTCAACCCGGAGTAGCCGATGGTCGTTTCCGGGAAGATGGCTGTTGCCTCTCCCCGCCACGCCTCGGGGTCGGTGAGCGCTGGGCTGAAATGGGTGAGCCAGAGCTGGCGTGCTGCCGAGTCCCGGGCAAGGGTCGCCGCCTCGGTGAAGGTCATGTGCCGGTTCTGGATCGCTTTCGATGCATCCTCTGGGTTGCCGTAGGTGCCTTCGCAGATCAGGAGATCGATACCTCGCAGGAAAGCGGGAAGCGCTGGCACGGGTCGGGTGTCTGTCACGTACCCAAGTGCGACGCCGCACCGTTCCGGCCCCAAGACATCGTCGGGCACGGCGGATCCCCCGGCCCAGACCACCGGCTCTCCCCGTTGAAGATCCCGCCAGCAATCTTGCGGCACGCCTAACGTCCGGGCTCGTGCGGCGTCAAAGCGCCGGGCCCGGGGGAGATCGACCCGGTACGCAAGGCAGGGGAGCGCGTGCTCGCCGAGCGCCACGCTTCCGACCAACCCGCCGGGTAGGGAAAAGCTTTCTCCCCCGTCCACCTCGCGGACCACGAGCTGGTACGGCAGATGAGGCGCGATCGTGCGGAGTCCTTCGACGACCCGCGCCGTACCGGGTGGTCCGAACAGCTGAACCGGCTCACGTCGATCCGCATTCGCCAGGCTATGGAGGAGGCCCGGCAGCCCGGCGACGTGGTCCGCATGGGTGTGGGAAAGGCAGATCGCGCCGAGCCTGCGAAAACCCCAGCCGAATCGCTTCCAGGGAATCTGAGTGCCCTCGCCGCAGTCAAAGAGCGTCAGCTCTCCCTGGCAACGGATCAAGAGGGTGGAAAGCCATCGGTCGGGCAGTGGGAGCATTCCGCCCGTGCCGAGTAAGAGTAGGTCGATCAAGGCCGCTTAATCCCTCTGTGTGCTTCCTGCCGATGACCGCTCCGATCACCTTGCGCTCGCTAGTATCGCAACGGGCACGCCGCGTGCGACAGCAGGGGCCGAATGGGATCTGCCGGGAGGTCGAACTCGGAGTCCAGCCGCCGGTGGCACGCGCGAGGAGGAACCGTCCGCGATGACGATGTTACGTGACCATGGTCCGCTCGACCGATTCCCGTATCTGGCGGGTCTCGGGATTACCCCGGACGATGCGGGCCGCCTCGACGTAGCCACGGGGGCGGCGGACCACGGCGGCTTCTACGTTGACGCGCACTCCGGGGAGGCACGGCTGTTTGCGGCCGGGGATGCGCTCCCGGAAGGGGTCTGGGTCGCCCAGCGGGATATCGATGTCGTTGTTCCCGGTCGTGGCACCGTCGAAGAGCCCCACGGCTTCGGAGAGGGCTGGGGCACGCAGGGCGAGCAATTTGGCGGTGACTGCTCCTACCCTGAGGAGGATGCGGGCGGCACTATCCGCGTACCCCACGATGTCCGAGAGGGGTCCGACCAACCCGGACCTGACGCGTTCGGTAGTGCGCCCGGGACGATTACGACAGCGCAGTCAACCGGCACGGGTACCGGGAATGAAGGAGGATCAGCGTGAGCGACCGCCCACCGGCCGGCCGGACAGATTTGGGGTACGTGCCGTCGGGCGAGGCCCAGGGCCAGGATGCGCAGTTCACCGCGTCCCAGGTAGCCGCGGCATTTGGCGTTGACGCCGAGCGGGTCCACCGGGCGCTGGCCGGCGAGTTCAGCCTGTCACCGGAGGCGTCCGTGGATTCCCGTCAGGCTCAACAGTTGGCCGAGGTGCTGATTGGGGATCTGCCGTTGGACCGGCAGGAAGCGGCTCTCATGCAGCTCGGTGCATTCACGCCCCGACGAGACCAGGAGTGGGGCATGGGAGAGACCCCACCGGGTGAGGAGAGTGACCGCTTCGCCGCCTCTGCGGACGTGCTGGAAGATGAGGTCGCAAGTAAACACGCTTCGAATGACCCCGCCTACCCGACGGGCTAACACCAGTCCCTGATCCCGCC
>JALYMD010000670.1 GCA_030773875.1 Chloroflexota bacterium
ACCGCCCCCCGGTCCGACGGCAAGGAATCCAGCAGCGCGACGTTGACGCAGATGAAGAGCAGCGCACCCATGGCGCTGCCGATCGCGACGAACGGAAAGAGCGTCCAGCGCTGGTCGTAGGCCACCCCCACCAGCAGCAGGTTCGCCGCGACGACGGCGACGGCAAGGTAGCCGACGAACCGCGGCGACCGGCTCCGCAGCAAGGCCGGGGCGAGATTGTTGCCGGCCAGCTCGGCCGCGCCGCCGACCAGGAAGAGGACGGCGAGCGTTGTCGCCCCCACGGCGAAGACGGTCTCGGCAAAGGCGCCGAAGTAGATCAGCCATCCGAACCAGGCGATCATGAACCCAATCTCGGCGACGAGCAGCCAGACCGTCTCGCCGCTGCCCAGGACTCGCCGGTACCCGCCCACCCACGCTTGCCAGAGCGACCCACGCAGGGTGACGCCGACCTTTGGCAGCCGGGCACTCCCGGCAAGGACGAGGAGAGCCAGCGGCGCCGGCAGCGCGATCGCCCACCGCCAGTCGCTCAGGTCCGCGACGAGGGTGATCAGGGGCAACCCGAAGACGGCCCCGAGCGTGAAGGCGCTGCTGATCAGGCCGAGCGCCCGGTTGCGAGCGGCCGGGTCGGCGTAGAGATCGGCGCAGGCCGCGAGGCAACTCGCCCCGATCACCGCCCCGCCGATCCCGGCGATTGCCCGCCCGAGGAACATCCAGCCGAAGCCCGGCACCAGCGCGGAGAGCAGGGTCCCCAGGAAAAGCAGCGAGCACTCCAGGCGTAGCCAGAACCCCCGCGAGTAGCGATCCATCCAGGGCGCCACCAAGACGGCCATCACCCCGGAACTGCCTGCGGTGAGCGTGGCGAGTTGGCCCGCCGCGGCCTCCGAGACGCCGAACTCGCCCGCGATGTCGACGAGCAGCGGGCTGAGCAGCGTCACGTTGAGCGCGGTCGTGAAAGCGCCGGCGGCCAGGATGCCAAGCAGCAGGCCGTGGCGCGGCGCCCCCGGGGATCCGGTTGCGCCCTCAATTGGAGTCTGGTCCGCCCGCACGCATCCCTCCGCCCATGGCCGATCGCGAGACATCCATCATGCGAGGGCGGGTGCTCGGGCGTCAACGACGTGCCCCCACCGGACTTGAGCCGTTCATGCCACGTCGAACCGACTGGGCGGTCCAATCGCCGCCCGCCATGATCGCGAGCCCCCTCTCCCTCGCGGAGGGTGAGAGCTGCTCGTCCGGCGACCACCACCGCATCCAACCAGAATCCGAAGCAGATGCCACCGGTGTCACTGGCCGCGGGCGAGGATTGGCGCTCAGGACCAACCCGGTGGCACGGTCCGCACCGTCCGAGTGCCGTCCCACTCGGAGAGCGGGGCGCAGTGCCACCACCAGTCCGGGGCGAGCCGATCCCGGTCCGGCAGGGACGCCCGTCCGCACGCCCACCGGAACGCCGCCCACGGATCGGCCTTTAGGGGCGCCCAGGGGAAAATCCGCGTCAGCACCACCGCCGTCAGCGCGTCCGGGGGGCGGAACGGGAGCGCCAGCCCCTGCGCGATGTCGTCGGTGTGGATCAGGATCTCTGTGCAGCCCATCGCCACGAACCCGGACCCGTCCGCCATGCCCGCCGGGTGGAACGCCCGCGTGCCGGCCGGCGCCGCCCGCACGATCTCCGCCAGCACCGCCGCCGCCGTCCCGACGATCTCCAGCAGTTCCTCAACGGGGCGCTCCGAGTCGCCGTTCCGGAGGCGCAGCAGCCGCCGCGTCGCTCGGGTCGTCAACTGGCCGGTGTAGAAGAGCAGCGCGTCCACGACGTGGTCCAGCGTGCGACGGCAATCCCAGGTCAGGTCGCCCGCCGGCCGGCTCCAGTCCTCACCGAGTGCCGGCAGGAGCGCCTCCCGGCAGACCGCCGCGGCCAGGAGGAGGTCGTCGGGCCACGGTTCCCCGGGCGCCCGATCCTGAGCCATCCGTTTGCTCTCCCGCTCGTCCCAACGTCCGACCCGTCCCAGGAGTGCCCCGTTCACCCGGGCCCCGGTTGTTCGCGCGGCCTGCTGCGCCGGCCCGCCCGTGATCGCCCCCGGCGGCGCATCTCCGGGGTGAGCCCGGAGATGCCCCGGGCACGGCGGTGCCGTCTACCGATGAACCGAGGGAAGGACACCCCGTCGCCCGGAGTCGGGTTCCGAACCGCCGCCCGCAAATCTCGGGGCGCTCCAGTTTGCCCCCAGATCGCACCCGAGCGCCGGCCCCGCCTAGCGATTGCCTCAATCGACCGCGGCGGCGCCGGCCCGCTCCGGCTCCGGCATCTGGGCGCGAAGCTCCTGCCAGGCTGCGCGCGCCTCGTCGACCGACCCCGCGTCCTCGATCGTCGAGATGTCGCCCGGAGCCCGGTCGAGGACCACCGCTTTGAAGACCCGCCGCATGATCTTTCCGCTCCGGGTCTTCGGCAGCGTCCGCACGAAATGGATGTCGCCGATCACCGCCACCGGGCCGAGTTCCCGCCGCACCGTGCCGACCAGTTCCTCGCGCAGCCCCAGTGAGGGAGTGTGCCCAACCCGCAGCGTCACGAACGCCGAGATCACCTCGCCGCGGACGGCATCCGGTCGCCCGGTCACCCCGGCCTCCGCCACCGCCGGGTGGCGGAGCAGCGCCGTCTCGACCTCGATCGTCCCGATCCGGTGGCCGGCGATCTTGATGATCTCGTCCGCCCGGCCGCTGAACCAGAAGCAGCCGTCCTCGTCCACCGACGCCGCGTCGCCGGTCATGTAGACGCCCGGAATCCGTCCCCAGTAGTCCCGCTCGTACCGCTCGGGGTCGCCCCAAATCGTCGCCGTCAGCCCCGGAAACGGCCGGGTGATGACCACGATCCCCTTCTCCCCCGGCGCGCACCGCTCCCCGTCCGGCGTCCGGACCTCCGCGAACATCCCCGGCAGCGGGATCCCCGCCGAGCCCGGCTTGATCGGCAGCAGCCCGATCCCGTACGGGTTGCCGAAGACCGGCCCGCCCGTCTCCGTCTGCCACATGTGGTCGATTACGGGCACCCGGTCGCCAAAGACCTCCTTCTGGAGCCACTCCCAGGCCGGCACGTTCAGGACTTCGCCCGCGCAGACCACCCGCTCCACCGACCCCAGATCGTGCCCGCCGGCCGGGCCGGTCCCGTAGGCCATCAGCATCCGGACCGCGGTCGGCGCGGTGAAGATCCCGGTCACCCGGTTCTCCGCCACGGTCCGGTAGAACGTCTCCGGCCCCGGCTGGTCGAGCGCCCCCTCGTAGGCGATCGTCGTGCACCCCGCCAGCAGCGGCGCGTAGACGATGTGGCTGTGGCCGACGATCCAGCCGATGTCGGAGGTCGACCACCAGACGTCCGTCTCCTTCAAGCCGAAGCACCACGCCCCGGTGCTCCGGATGCCGACCTGGTAGGCGCCATGGGTATGGACGACCAGCTTTGGCTTCGCGGTCGTCCCGGACGTCGCCAGCACGAACGCCGGCTCGTTCGCCTCCATCACCGCGTGATCGCGCGCCAGACCGCGCCCACCCGCCAGGAACGCCTCCCAACTGATCGCGCCAACCGCCGCAAGGTCCGGCGCCGCGCCACGGGAAAGCAGAACCGTCTGCTCGACCGGCGAGCCCTCGGCGCCGAGCGCCTCCACCACGATCTCCCAGAGCTTGACCTCGCGCCCTTTGCGCCAGGTCAAGTCGGCCGCCAGCAGCACCCGGGCGCCCGCCAGGCGCAACCGTTCCGCCAGCGCGCCGCTCCCAAACCCGGCGAACACGACCAGGTGGACCGCCCCGATCCGCGCGCAGGCCAGCATTGCCATGATCGCTTCGGGCATCGTCGGCATGTAGATGCCGACCCGATCCCCCTTTCCGACGCCCAGCCCGTGCAGCGCCGCCGCGATCTCCTCCACCCCCGCCAGGAGCTGGGCGTAGGTGTAGACGCGCCGCTCGCCTCGCTCGTTGAGGGCGATCAGCGCCGCGTGCCCGCCCCAGCCCCGCCGCACGTGGACGTCCAGGCAGTTGTAGGCCAGATTCGTCAGACCGCCCGCGAACCAGCGGAACGCCGGCCGCTCCCAGACGAACGTCTCGTCCCAGGGGCGGAACCAGTGGACCCGCTCCGCTGCCTGCGCCCAAAAGCCGTCCGGGTCGGCCGCCGCGTCCTGCTGCCACCGTTTGACGACCGGATTGACGACATCCATGACCTGCCGCCTCCTTTGCCCCAGACGACAGCCCGGAGCGCGCCCGCCATCCGTTAGAGACACACTCAACGTCCTCGGACTGCCTCCCCCCAAATGGACCGCCTGCCCGACAGAGCGCCACCCGAGCCGCCGCCGTGCGTCGGCAGAGAGAGGCGCCACGGTAACAGAAACGGGCGAGAGAGAACGTCTCGGTCCTGGCAGATTGAGGAAGGAACCGGTTCGAGGGGATCAAGCGTACGCGGCGCCTCCGGGAGTGAAGCGCACGAGGCGAACGGCTCAGGCACCGACATGACGGCCTCCCTAAGGCGGGGGCGGTCCCTCCAGGTGATGGATACCATGCCTGCCCTCGCCGCCGAGTCGAGCGAAAGTCTTCGTTCAATCGGTTCCCGCGGTCAATCTCTTCCACGTCACTCGCGCAAGCAACCCCCGAGGGGACGCCAGCCCGTCAGAAGGCAGCGAGGCCATCAAACCAGCGTCCCGGCTCAAGAGGGCCAAGCCGCCGCGGGCGGAACGACCGGTGTTCCGCGAGCTTCCCGCGTGCATGGCAGCCAGAGCGGAGGGTGTGAGCCACGATTGGCTCTTGCCCGATCGCCACTCGTGCGCTTAGCGCATGCACTGGGAACTTTGAATCAGCTTCGGGGTTAGAGAATCCGCTGTCTGAAGGTCCCCACACCGCGGAATGTCACCTGCCGCGGGTCGCCGTCTTCCACACTAGCCGGGTTGATGTCGATGTCGACCCTGGTTCCGTCCTCTAACGCAAGCACGTAGAGTCCCGGATCGACGGTCAGCGCTTCATCGGCAAAGAACAGGTCGCCGCCCCAGGTCTCCGGCGTCCCTTGCAACTTCGGCCCTGGTTGGATGCGGTAGGCCACGTCAGCCAACTCGGCATCGCTCGTATCGTAGAGGGTGCCCTCGCCCATCTCCTCGCGCACGTTTTCCATCTGTTCGCCTTCCCTCCCCTGCCGCCATCGCCCTCGATACACCCCGGCGACTGCAAGCGGTGTACCCCGGATGACGATCCGATGCGGTCAGGGAAGGTGCCAGCAGTAACGATGGTTACGCCTCGGGACTGAATGCAAGAACGAGGCTAGGCGCGCGGTAGCGCCCGCTCAGGGTGGGAAAAGCGTTCCCTATCCCTCTTGGGAGGATCTGAACCAGGGCGGCAGGAGGCGGCATCGGACACCGGGTGATTGGCAGCACTAAACGGCGTCTACCGCCCCTAGCCGTCAGCGGCTGTGCTCCCCGCCGTGTTCGGTGCGATCGATCCAATTGTGGCAACGCTCGGAAGCACCTCGATCCGTCCACCGGCGGGAATGATTGGTCGCCGCCATGCGCGCCGCCACAACCGTGTGAGCGCGACTGCACCGACAGCTATGCCCCCGGGAGGACGCCGGCTGGACTCGGTCCGTGCTAAGAGGAGCTGGAGGTCTTGCTCTCGCGCCTCAGCCTCGGATTTGGCCTGCAAGAGAACGCTCGGGTGGGCTAGTGTCATGGCCCCATCCTTCTCTGTCTCCACGCTCTCCCGTCACCGACAGCGGAACCACCTTGCGCGTCGTATCCGGTTCGACGATTTGGACGGTTGCTAACGTGGGATCGGCTGACCCACGGATGAACGCGCCCCGTGCCGCCACCTCACTCAGATACCTCGCCTTCGCCGCCGAGATGCGTTCCCCTGGGGCGAGCACCGGGATACCGGGTGGGTACGGCACGACCATCTCCGCCGCGACCTCACCCACCGCCTCCTCCAACCGCACTGGCCGCGTCCGAGCGAAGAACGCCTCCCGCGGTGAGAGCACCTGGTCGCCAGGACCAGTCACCTCGCCAGCCGAACGGGAGGGAGCCATCCGGGTCACGGTCGTGGGGCCATAATCGGTCGCAAGCACGGCAAGTGCATCCACGAGCCGTTGTACGGTTTCGAGGGGGGCACCGATGGTGACCAAGAGGACGATCCCCACCAGGTCGCTCATCTCAACGGCAATCCCGAACCGCACCCGCAGCGCATGCTCGACGGTGAATCCGGTCGTGCCCAAGCCCTGGACATCAATGACCAGCCGGGTCGCATCCAAGCGGGTTGCTGGGATGCCGAGCATCTCCGGCAAGGTCGAGCACTCGCAGAACCGGCCTATCGCAGTTGAAGACCGGTGGAGGATTGATGTGACTACCCCCGGTGAGGGATGCTGGAGCGGCCGTTTCTTTCGAAACTGACCTGGATGACCTGGAGCGCGAGGCTAAGCCGGGGCGAGGAAGTCGGCGGCGACGTAACCGGTGAGCAGCCCGTCGGCAGTAACGACCGGAACCCAGGCCAGACCCTCGGCTAGCACGGTGGCAGCGGTGACTGTCAATGGCGTGCCCGCCGCCAACTCCACCACGACGGTCGCCTGGCGCGACGGGGCGGCGCGTAGGTTGACGGCGTCGACGGTCACCACGATGGTGCCCGCCGCGGAGGCGTCCTTGGAGCCGAGCGGGGCCACCTGCTCGTCGACCAACCCATTGGCGTCGGTATCAGTCGCCTCGACGGCCTCGGCCTCGGCCCCGCTCACGCTTACGGCGCTGCTGGTAATCCACGCCGACTCGCCCGCAGCGTTGAACGCGGCGACGGCGTATTGGTAGGTCCGGTTCCGCTTGACCTGATCCTTCGCGCTCGTCGTGTCGGCCGGCAGGTTGTCCAGGATCAGCTGGTAGGCTCCGCCGTTCGTGCTGCGATACACCCGATAGCCGGTCTCGTTGGCGGTGTCAGGCCACGCCAGGGAGATCGTCGCGTTGCCCTTCTGGACGCCCGTCACCGTAGCGGTCAACGAGGCCGGCGCGGCGGGCACCTGCTCAACCGCGCTCACCGTCACCGTCACGGTCGCGACGTTGCTGTCCGCCGCGCCGTCGTTGGCGGTGTAGGTGAAGCTGTCGGTGCCGCTGAACCCGGCGTTCGGCGCGTAGGTCATCGTGTTGTCGGCGTTGAGCGTCGCCTGCCCGGACGCGGGTATCGTCAGGTTGGTGACGGTCAGGGCATCGCCGTCGGGGTCGGTGTCGTTGGCCAGCACGTCGATCGTGACGGCCGTGTCGGCCGTCGTGGTGGCGCTGTCATCAGTGGCTGCCGGCGCCTGGTTGGTGCCTGTGCTCCCACCGCAGGCGATGTCGCCGCTGGCGACGTTGGCGATTCCCTCGGGGAGCTCGACGCTGTCCTCCTTTACGTACCCGCCGAGGGCAAAGAGGGCGGCGACGTGCGGGGCGGCCATGCTCGTCCCGCTCTTGGTCCCGTAGCCGCCCGGCACCGTCGAGTAGATATCCACCCCGGGGGCGGCCACGTCCACGACGCTGCCGTAGTTGCTGAAGGAGGCGCGGGTGTCGTCGGCGCCGGAACTCGTGGCCGGACCCGCGCCCCCAGTGCAGCCGTCGGAGTCGGCCAGGGCCGAGACCGCCGTCACCTCGGGGTACTTCGCTGGCACGTAGCCGGAGGCGTCGGCCCCGTTGTTGCCCGCCGCCACCGCGAAGCGCACCCCCTGGGCGACGGCGTCACAGATCGCCTGGTGCAGCGAGCTGTTGGCACAGCTGTCGGGGCTCTCGCTCGAGGCGCCGACGAGGCTCAGGTTGGCGACCGTGATCCCCCGCCGCGCGGTCTCGTTAATGCCGCAGATGACCCACGACCACTGCCCGCTGCCGTTGTCACCGAGAACCTTCATCGCGTAGAGGGGCGTGCCAGGGGCCACGCCGACGACCCCGCCGTTGGCCCCGATGGTGCCGGCGACGTGGGTACCATGGCCATGACCGTCACCATACGCCCCGGTATCCGAGTTGGTGCAGTTGTAGCCGCCGGCGACGGCGAGGTCGGGATGGACCGCGATCCCAGTGTCAAGGACCGCCACGGCCGCCCCGGCACCCGTGGCGCCGTCGGCCCCGACCCGGTCGACGCCGTTCGGGAGGGTGGCGCTGCTGGCGGTGTAGACGATTTGGTCGGGCTCCACGAACGCGACCTGCGGGTTGCGCCGCAGGGCGGCGAGTGCCGCATCGTTCGGGACGGTGGCGGCGAAGCCGCCGAGGACGACGTCGTAGATATGGGTGACGCCCAGGCCGTGGGCACGGCCAAGGGATGCGGCCGCGGCGTGCGCGTCGGTACCCGGGCGCAGGACGACGATGTAGCGCCCGTCGAGGGCCGACTGGGCTGCCACGGCCGGCGCAGGAGTCGAGAATGCCGCGACCAGCAGCACCATCGAGGCGATCCAGACAGCCCGCATGCGCGCAATCGAGCAACCCATGATCGTGCTTCCCCTGTCGTTGAATCGGCGGCTCCCTGGCGAGCCTGTGGCGATGTCCTGTGAACCGTCCCGCTGCAAAGGAAGGACCGCAACGTGAACGAGGGACGGCGGGGGGAGCCGAAGCTCCCCTCGCCAGACGTCTGGGACTCCAGCCCAGCGCTAGTTCTTGAGACCGAAGTCGACGATCACCTGCTGGCCCGTCTCCGGGATGGTCACGACGATTTCGTAGATCCCGCTCGGATCGGGCAGCGGCTTGGTTGCCAGGTTGTAGATGTAGTGGTCGCCCGCGTCGCGCATGACGCCAGTCGTGTCCGCGGCGCTGGTCGAATCGGGCTCGTTGATCGACACCGGCGGCGCCGCGCTGGAGAGCAGCACGAGGTCGATCTGTGGTGCCAGGCCGTTCACGATCAGCCCGTCGCAGTCCAGTACCTGGATCTTGACCGGGATGGTGCTCTTGTACTTGAACACGCTGCTGCCGTCGTTGTTGATCGGTGGCAGGAAGCCGTCGCCCGTGATGACGTAGTTGATCGTCACGTTGTCGCTCGCGGACCCCTCCGCCCCGGCGGCGTCGGTCACGGTCACGGTCACCGGGTAGGTCGCCCCGGCCACGCCGTAGTTGTGGGTCGCCGTGAACGCAGTCCCAAGCGCGCTGAGATCCTCAACGGTGCCGTCGCCCCAGTTCACGATCGTGGTGTGGGTGTCGCCGGCGTCAGGATCGGTGATGGTCACGTCAACCGCGGCGCCGGAGCAATCCCCGTAGGCATCCGCGGTGACGGTCGGCGCCGTGTTCACCGGCGTGGTGGTGAGGCTCGTGCCCTGGATGAAGACGTTGCTGTCGAGGACGGAGTCGGAGCCGTCGGCGATGGCCAGCTTCAGGGTGTTGACGTCGGGGGCGGCCTCGACGGCAGCCTCGCAGCTCAGAACCACTGTCAGCCCGTCCATCTCGGTGTCGATGGCGCCGCTGGTATTGTCGCGGTAGGACCCGGCGTTGGAGCCGTTGTTGATCGTGTTGATCGACACCGGTGAGCCGTTGACGGTGGCGCAGTTGACGCCGTTGACGAAGAACCCGAAGACGTCGTTGTACGCGCTGTTGACGTACTCGTTGTACTCATCGGAGGAGAAGACGTAGTTGAAGTAGACCGTCTGCGCGTCGGCGGTGAAGTCCAGCGTGAGGACGGAGGCGTCATAGGTTGAAACGCCCGACAGCGCGGTGAGGTCCGCGTCGCCGCCAATCCCGTTGCTCGCCGTGATGCTGCTAGACTGGTTGGGGCCGATGACGTTGGCGATGTCGCCAGAACTGAGGATGACGCCGTCGGGCACCCCAGTCGCCCCGGCGTCGGCGAACGTGCCGGCGGCGTTCCAGCTTCCTGCGTAGGAGGCCCCCACCAGGGTGACCCCGGTACCGACAAGGCTGGAAGCCAGGCTGGGCCCGTCCGTGTTGTACGCGACCGACAGCGTGCTGGACGCGACCCCGGCAAACTCCGCCTTGGATTCGCCCGTGCGCTCCTCTTGCGCCGCCGCGGGCAACAGAGAACCTAAGGACAACGCCAGCACCGTCGCCAGGGCGACGAGGGCGAACCAAAACTGCGAGCGTGTGCGCGTTACGTGGTGCACCGTAAGACTCCCTTCGGTCCGAGATGCGGACGCCGGGAGCCGGATCGGGGGGGCCGGAAGGGGGATCAGTGGCACAAAGGGTGCTAGACTCGTTCCTGTTCCATCCGGCGGCCCGATCAGGCTCGTTGGGTGGATCACCGTCGGGCGAGGCGTCATCGTGGCTGCGGTGGCCTCGCTCGACCCTAGTGCATTCCTTGGATCTCTTCCGGGGGATCATGGCATCGGGCGCTCACTCCTCTCTCCTTCCTCTCTTTGACGGCAAACGCCACACTCGACAAATGTGAGGCTCCTTCTTCCACATCTGGCGATATACGCCGGGATTCGGTGACCCTCGTGGAGCCGGAAGGGGAACAGCGAGTCGTCCGGTTTTGCCTACCAGGAGAACTTTCGCCGGCTCGTCCTTCGTCAGTCGACGGAGAAGGATCGAGCATCTGCTTGGTGTTCCCGCTCGGCACCTCAACTCCCCTTCGACACGGATCGGGCCACTCCAGGAGACCTGACATCGAAGACGATCACCACCAGCCCAGGTTCAATCTGGACTTGAGGTTGCGTCTGACAAGTGAGGCGCCCTTCCAGGATGCGCTTGCTACGTCCGGCCGTCCATAGGTAAGTTCACCTAACGCTCATAGGTGTTAATCGCCAAAATCGTCAATGTAGCAGAATTGTTAAATAGCATTACTCACCAAAAAGCACCGGTCTGGTTGAACCAGCCGGTTTTGCTCATCGACAATTCTTTTGGCCTATGAGGAATCAAAGCGCGCGCCAACCTGCGTCGCGCTAGTCCCGTCCCAATGTGACCTTTCGCCGACGCTCCACAGCCTCGGAATGCTTTTATGGTGGCCGTTCGGTCTGAGCAGCGCATCCGCAGAAAGACGTATTTCGCGAGCCACCAATCCAGACAGCGTCTATACACTAAGTCGTAGATCGCAGGTTGGAAGTCGGCCGGATAGACCTTTTTGTGGTGAGTCTTAGCCGAGGCCAAGTCGATGAGCTTGAGCTGCTGCGGCGGAGCGTGATTCCACCCCCAGTTTGGTGAGGATGTTCGTCACGTGAACCTTCACCGTCGGCACGCTGATGAACAGGGCCTCGGAAATCGCTCGGTTGGAGTGCCCTGCCGCGAGCAAGCGCAGAACCTCGTGCTCGCGCGGGGTGAGCAGTTCGTGCCCCCTGTTGCCGCTTATGATCGGCGAACTTGGTGGCGGCAGCCGGTCATCTGCCGCTGCCCTCGCGACAGCCTGCTCCCAGGGCATCGCCCGGCCCTCTGACCTCGCCGTCGCGAACGAAGAATCGTCCAACCGGGACCGAATCTCGGCGAGCCAGCGCTCATTGTGGGCTCGCTCGCCGGGGGGGACGGGCGCGCCGATGGTGTCCCGGAGTGCTTCCGCCGCGCCCCACAGTCGGGCGCCCCGCCGGGCTGCGCCAAGGCGGGACTCCGCTACCGCCAATGCCTCCAGACACTCGGCGACGTACCAGCGGTTCCCGGCCTCACGGTTGAGATCCAGGCCCTCCTCTAGCAGACAAAGCGCTCGCACTTCGTCACCCTGCTCAAGAAGCGCCCTGCCCAGGTTGTCGAGCATCTTGCCGCTGCCGAGACGACTCCCCAGGTCTCTGTATCGCTGAAGGCTTTCTTCGAAGGAGGTCACAGCCCGATCGTGCTGCCCTCGAAGCAACGCCGCATACCCGAGTTGGCCGAGCAGGGTCGCGATGCCGTCCTGGTCTCCGACGTCGCGCATCAGCGCCAGACCCTCCTCGAAGCGTCCCTCAGCCCGCTCCACATCTCCTGTGTAGAGATCAATCGTCCCGAGCCGGTTGAGCGCGAAGGCGACCCCATAGCGGTCTCCGAGACTCCGGAACAGCGCAAGGCTCTCACTCAGGTACGCCGCGGCCTGGACGTAGTGGCTCTGCCCCATCGCCAGCACGCCGGCCGTGTGGAGCGCCTTTGCCTGCACGGGCACGGGCACCTGCTCCCGCCGAGCCAGTGCCCGATCGAGCCACCGTCGCTCTTCACTGAAGTGACTATGGTGCTCCCAGAACCGCATCAGGGCACCCGCCAACCGCAGCCCGAACTCGGTCTCGTTGCGCTCCAGCGTCCATCCGAATGCGGCCCGTAGATTGTGCTGCTCAGCCTCAAGCCGGTTCAGCCATGCAATCTGGGCGGGTCCCGTCAGCTCTGGCTCCGCCATTTCCGCTAATGCCAGGTAGTAGCCCGCGTGGGCCCGCCGGGCCGCATCCTCCTCGCCCGCCTCCTCTAACTGCTCCAAGGCGAACTCGCGCACGGTTTCCAGCATCCCGAAGCGAGGCTCTCGGTCCAGGGTCTCTTGCCACAACAAGCTCCGGTCCATCAGCGAGTCGATGCCTTCCAGGACGTCAAGACGTGGCTGGATCCCGGCGGCTACTGCCTCTGCCCCCTCCAGCGGGCAACCGCCGACAAAGACCGCCAGCCAGCGAAAGAGAGCTTGCTCCGTCGGGCTGAGCAGGTCGTAGCCCCAAGCAATGGCCGCCCGCAGAGTCTGCTGCCGCGCTGGAACGTTCCGGGGGCCACCCGTCAAGAGCGGTAATCGCCGCTCCAGCCGCGCCAGCATCGCCGGCGGTGGCAGCACCTTCACCCGGGCGGCCGCCAACTCGATGGCCAAGGGCAGACCGTCCAGCCGCCGGCAGATTTCCGCCACCACCTTGGCGCTTTCGGGAGTGACGACGAAGTCAGAGTCGACCGCCCGAGCCCGCTCGGCAAAGAGGCGAACAACCTCAATCTCCGTAGATTCCGTGGCAGCAGGAGTCTCTTCCCGAGGATTTAGAGCCAACGGTGGAACCAGGAATTGCCGCTCTCCCGACACCCGGAGGGGCCCCCGGCTGGTCACGAGCATGGCAAGATTCGGACAGGCGCCGAGCAAATCGACCACGAGCGGCGCAGCCTCGCAGACCTGTTCAAAGTTATCGAGCACAAGCAACAGGTGCCGCTCACCCAGAAATGCCGCGAGCCGGTCTGTCAATGGCGCGTCGCCCACCCCCCGCATGCCTAGGGCCTGGGCAACAGTCGAACCGACGGCGTGAGGATCCGTGATCGGGGCAAGGGAGACGAAGGTCACGCCGTCCGGAAACGAGTCCGCCATCTCGGCAGCAACCCGCAGCGCCAGGCGCGTCTTTCCGACCCCGCCGGGGCCGACCAAGGTCACGAGCCGTCCACTCTTGCCAACCAGCATCGCG
>JALYMD010000671.1 GCA_030773875.1 Chloroflexota bacterium
AACCTCGTCGGCCGCGATCGCTCGGCCAGGGCCAGTGTGCGCGCCAGGCGCAAGAAGGCTGCTTGGAACGACGACTACATGCTCCAGCTCCTGGCAGGTTAGCGCATGATCTCCGACGAAGATCGAAGCGAGATTTCATGCGTAGCCCCTGGGCCGGCGCGCAGCGAAGCCGCGGATGCGGCGGCTGAGCGTCGTGTGGTCGGGGACGCGCGGCTCCTGCTGCGCAAGCAGCCGCAGCACGCTCGCCGCGAAGCCCTCGGCTTGGTGCAAGGCGAGGTGGAAGACCAGCCGCAGCATCAGCACCAGCTCGATCGCCGCGTCCGAGTACCAGGCCTGGCCGCCCGGCGTGGTCCGCCGCGGCGCCTGCCACGCCTCAATGGCGGCCTCGTCGAGCCAGAGCGTCAGGTCACCACGCCGCTTCAACCCGGCCTCGTACGCCGGCCAGTTCTGGACCCGGAAGCGCGCTCTCGGGATGCGATGGCGGCGGGCGGCATTGTATTTGAACAGCATGCCCGAGAGGGTAACGGCCAATCCGCAGCTCGACCAACCGGCCCGCCTCTCAGCGGCTCGCTGCACCAACGCCAATCCGGGCGCCTCCGCTGCACCACCAAGCCGCCTCAAGGTGGAGGTCGCCTCCGGCGCCCTGTCCCAACACGTATCGCCCGGCTGCCCTTGGGCGATCCCCTCCCTCAAACTGTCCGGCGCCGGCTCCGCAGCCAAGGCAGAGCGCGGGTGAGTTCTGACGTCAGAAACTGCCAAGCTGGCGTGGCGCGGACGCCTTCCCCTACGCACATACACCGCAGAGCCAGCTATTTCGTAGGACGCCAGCCCCGCGTGCCGGAGGGCGGCACGCCAGGTAGGGAGCCCCTCCCCCGTCTGCCCTTGTTTTGGTTGAAGAAACTCCGGGGCCGTGCCAGTAGGTGGCGTCAACAGTCAACTATAGTGGTTGACGTTGACGGCAGGGCCGGCCCGCGCCCGCCCTGCGGGTTCTGACGTCAGAACCTGACCGCGGAGGTGCCGAGGATGCAGGGGAAGGCCTTCCGCCAGGCCCGCCTGAGGCTCCGCCTGACCCAGGGCGAGCTCAGGGACGCGCTGAACGGCCGCCTCGGGCGGAGCTACGACAAGCATAGGTTGTCGCGATGGGAGAACGACCACGAGCCGATCCCGGCGGAGGTGGCCGCGGCGCTCGAGGCGCTCGCGGCCGAGACGCCCCGGCACGCCCGAGTGCTCGCGGTGGCAAACCAGAAAGGCGGCGTCGGCAAGACGACCACAGCGTTGAATCTGGCCTACGCACTATCCCGCGGCGGACGCCGGGTCCTCCTCCTCGACCTGGACCCCCAGGCGACCGCCTCGGTGGCGCTCCTCGCCAGTGGCAGCGTCGGCGCCTACCGGGAGGGCCGCACCATGGCGCACGTCATCCTGCGTGATCGCCCGCTCCGGGAGGCGCTCATCCACGCCGGCGAGCCAGCCGGCGACCGCCCTGCCCCATTTGACTTAGTGGCTAGTCATATCGACCTCGCCGAGAGCGACGGTCGGCGGGAGCCGGGCTTCGAGGTGGCGCTCCGCGAGGCGCTCGAGCCCGTGCGCGGCGACTACGACCACATCGTCCTCGACGCACCGCCGAATCTGGGGACCCTCACGGTCATGGCGCTCGCGGCAGCCGACGAGGCCCTAATCCCGGTCAGGACTGAGCCCTACGACACTATGGGGGTCGGGCTGATCCTCGCTACCATCACCAAGGTGCAGCGGCGCCTAAACCCGGGCCTAAGGCTGGCGGGGGTCCTGCCCACCCAGTTCGGGCCGCGAAAGGCGGTCGACAAGGAGGTCCTCGCTCAACTAGTCATCGCACTAGATGGCAAGGCCGCCGTTCTCGAGCCGGTCCCGGACAGCGCAGTCTTCGGTCACGCGGCGCGAAACGGCCGGATCGCTCTGGAGGCCTCGCCCGGATCGGCCGCGCCCGCTGTCTACGCCCGGCTCGCTGCTGCGCTTGCGGCCGGAGAGCCGCTGCCCCGCGCCCCCGACAACATACGCGCCCCACAGGAGGCCTAGGATGGCACCCCGCCGCAAGCCGCCCTCCCCGGTCCTCGGCGCGGCCATGGCGCTGATCGATGAGGCGGGTGGGGGGCTGGTCACCCGGGATAGCCGGTTCCGCCACTCGTTTGAGGCTCCCGTGGACAGGATTCGGCCGGACCCGGACCAAGCGCGGAAGGTTATTGCCGAGGGTGAGGTCGCGGCGCTAGCGGCGACGATGGCGGAGCAGGGCCAACTCCAGCCCGTGCTCGTCCGCCGCGACCCGGAAAGTCGAGGCTCGTTCGTCCTCGTCGCGGGCGAGCGGCGCTGGCGCGCGGCCAAGCTCAACGGCTGGGAGACGATCCTCGCCATCGAGCACGAGGGTGACCCCGAGGTGGCCGCGCTCATCGAGAACCTGCAACGCGTCGACCTCACGCCTGTGGAGGAGGCGAGGGGCCTTCAGCGGCTCATCAAGGGGAAAGGGCTCACCCAGGCGCAGGCGGCCGAGATCCTCGGCAGGACCACGGGCGAAGTCAGCGCGACGCTGCGCATCCTGACCCTTCCGGAGGAGGTGCTGGACCAGGTTCTGACGTCAGAACTCGACGTCCCACGGAACGTGCTCGTCGAGTTGGCTCGCGTCGAGGACCCGCAAGCGCGCGGGAGGCTCATCGAACTCGCGCACCAAGGCGGACTGACTGTCAGGGCGGTTCGCGCGGCCCGGGACGCGGAGGCGGACCGGGGCGACGGGGGAGGGGAGGGGACCCCGGCTGCTGACGGAGCCCGTTCGGGCGGTGGGCGGCCACGTCCGCCGAGGCGCCTCAAGTTCGGATCCCTGGACGGGATTGCAGCGGGGCTCCGGGTCCTACGGGAGGCGGGCGAACCGTTGCGGCCGAAGGACCGGTCACGCCTTGAAGTGCTTCGCCGGGAGATCGACGCGCTGCTCGGAGGAACTGGCGGGTAGGGCGGGGGCTTGGCCAGGGCCAAGAGCGGCGGGCCATGCGCGGTCTCGTCCGCCGGTCAGCTATGGTGGATGCTTCTCCTGAGCCACGGGATCGCCGCCAATGCCGGCGAACTTCCTCCCATAGCCACAATGCTGTTCACTTTGAGACCCTTATCGCGGCCGTGTAATCAAAGCGCTTGATTGGCTGCGGAGCGCGGGGTCGCAGGGGGTAGCTGCTCATCTTGCGCTTGACCCCGCGCGGCACCTGCCGGCCG
>JALYMD010000672.1 GCA_030773875.1 Chloroflexota bacterium
TTGAGGTCGCAGCCTACGAGGAGACGATTCGGGTCGTTCTCGACTTCGCCGCCTCCATGTGGCACACCCATGGGGTCGTGCCGCATGTGCTCAGCCCGGGCGGCGGGTTCGGCATCGCCTACGAGGAGGGCGGCGAGGAAGCACCTATCGAGGAATGGGCGGCAAGTATGGCAGCAGCCGTTCGTTCAGGATGCGAAGAGCGAGGACTTCCCCTGCCTGAACTGGTCGTAGAACCGGGTCGCTCCATCATTGGGGCGGCCGGCGTGGCCCTCTACCGGGTCGGCGCCATCAAGGACATTCCTGGGGTGCGACGGTATGTATCCGTCGATGGCGGGATGGCGGACAACATCCGACCCACGCTCTATGGGGCCCGCTACGCGGCGACGATCGCCAACCGACCTGGGGAGGGCCCTGAAGCAATTGTCACCGTCGCCGGCAAGTTCTGCGAGTCCGGTGACTTGCTCTTATCAGATGCCTCCCTTCCGCCCTTGGACACCACGGATCTGCTGGCAGTACCAGCCTGTGGCGCCTACACGCTCTCCATGGCCAGCAACTACAACCTCGTGCCGCGACCGGCTGCGGTCCTCGTTAACAACGGCCGGGCTCGCCTCATCCGCCGCCGGGAGCGATATGAGGATGTGCTTGCCATGGACATTCTGCCGGGACAGCATGCCGATACGCTCCTGGCGGAAGCGACCGAGGTGGGGGCGCTTGCGCACTTTGACGCAACGTAGTAGCGTACCCAAGTCCAAAACTCTTCGCGCCAAAGGTACGGGGCCTTCCTCCGTACGGCGTCATGCTGGCGCGGCGTAACGTCAAGAATCCGCCGTTTCTCCCATCGGGGCCCCGGAGGCACCGGGGCTGATACGTCGTCATCCGCTCATTCAGGCTCATTCTTCGAGCGCGGAGCGTAGATCGATGGACCGACAGCCCGACGAAGAACCGCCGGTTGAGCGAGGCCCGCGAGAGCCCCAGGGGCGAGCGGCCTCCATCAACAAGGAGAAACGAGGGGGGAACGCCCGCTCCATGGAGGGAGGTGCCGGGAGGCCAGCGCCGCGGGGATTGGCAGGCGAAGACGATGCGGTCTTCGACGACGAGGGGGACAACATCTTGGCAGACGACATCATCCCAGACCGCAGTGAACAAGCCGACGGCGCGATTGCGTTAGAGGCTCTCCTGGAGGCTCTTCCCGCGGTCGACGGCGACCCCACTGGTGCCGATGCCCTCAGCCAGCGCCTCGCCGAACTCAACGCCCTCACCTCCACCACGGGTGATGGCGAGGATGACGGAACTGCCATGGTGGCGGTTGACGCTGACGACGAGGACGACGGACCGGCGCTGCCCACCGTGCCCGACGTCAACTTCGATGCTGGCGCCGTGGCCCTGGACGACCCGGTCCGAATGTACTTGCGCGAGATCGGTCGCGTGCCGCTGCTCACCGGGGCCCGGGAAGTCGAGTTGGCGATGGCAATGGAACGGGGAGATTACCTCGTTCAGCGCCGCGAAGCCCTCCGCGACGACTACGGCGAGAAACCCGAAGCCGACGTTCTCGGCCGCGCCATCTACCACGCTTTTCGCGAGAACTGGGTCCACGTTCAGACGCTCCACGCCGCCATCCACCCGGAGGTCTCGGTTCCGCCGAAGCCGATGATGCTGCGGCGGGTGCTCCCCTTGACCCAGGTTCCCGAAGGCGCCATCCAGGAAGTCTGCAAGGTACTCGGCCTTTCCCCGGAGGAACTGGAGGAGTCCCTTCGCCAGCGGACCGTCGAGTGGGATCTTTTGCCCGTCGCGATTCAGAACATGATTCGCAGCACGGAGACCTGGCCTGATGACGCAGAGGTCGACCGGATCTTCCGGGCGCAGGCCGCTCGCCTCGCACGGCGCTGGGAAGGGCAAATTGAGGCCGGCGCCCGGGCCAAGGTTGCCATAACGGAGGCGAACCTTCGGCTCGTCGTGTCGGTGGCAAAAAAGTACGTTGGCCGTGGGATGGGGATGCTGGACCTTGTCCAGGAGGGCAACCTCGGTCTGATCCGAGCGGTCGAGAAGTTCCAGCATCACAAGGGGTACAAGTTCAGCACCTACGCGACCTGGTGGATTAGACAAGCGATCACCCGCGCCATTGCCGACCAAGCCCGCACGATCCGCATCCCGGTCCACATGGTCGAGACGATCAATCGCCTCGTCCGCACCTCTCGTCGCCTCCAGCAGGAACTCGGACGGGAGCCCACCTCCGAAGAGATCGCCGCGGCCATGGAGTTGCCGGCGGAGCGGGTGCGAGAGATCACCCGGATCAGCCTGGAGCCGGTGAGCCTGGAGACGCCGATCGGCGAGGAAGAGGACAGTAGTCTCGGCGACTTCATCGAAGACCACAAGGTCCTCGCTCCAGCAGATGCCGCCTCTCGGCAGATGCTTAAGGAGCACCTGGAGGGTGTCCTCGAGACGTTGTCGGAGCGCGAGCGGCGTGTCCTGGAGATGCGTTTCGGCCTCGATGACGGACGAGCTCGCACGCTGGAAGAGGTGGGGCGGGAGTTCGGGGTCACTCGAGAGCGGATTCGCCAGATCGAGGCGAAGGCACTTCGGAAGATGCGCCACCCGAGCCGTGCTAAGAAACTGCGGGACTACCTGGACTGACGCGCAGCGTCAAACGCGAGACGCCGGACACGAGACCGAGGGGCGGCTGCAGCCGCCCCTCCGCCGTTTCCTGGTCCACGGATTGCTCATCGGACTTAGGAGGGCCCAGGCTCGGTCCGGAAACGCCACGATGGTCGGCCCTCGCTCTTCTGACCACTGTCATCTGGTTCCGTTATCCGGCGTCGGACGTCCGGCTACTCCTTTGGAGGCTCCCGTGCTCGTTGATCGCGCAAAGATCCATGTGAAGGCCGGTGATGGTGGCAACGGTTCAGCCTCCTTCCGGCGCGAGAAATACGTGCCACGTGGTGGCCCGGACGGTGGCGACGGCGGGCGCGGAGGCAATGTGCGTCTCCGGGTCAAGCCCAATCTCACCAGCCTCCTGCCCTTTCAGTTCAACCAGCACTTCAAGGCCGAGAGTGGCGGGGCTGGCGGCAAGCGCAACCGGCATGGCAAGAACGGCGATCATCTCACCATCGACGTTCCACCCGGGACGGTCGTCTGGAACGACGAGACCGACGAAGTCCTTGCGGATCTCACCGAGCCGGAGGAGGAGGTGGTTGTCGCCCGGGGTGGCCGCGGCGGCCTCGGCAACACCCACTTCAAAACGTCCACGCGGCAGGCGCCTCGACTGGCCGAGCTGGGGGAGCCAGGAGAGGAGTTCTGGCTCCGCCTAGAGCTGCGGCTGATTGCCGACGTGG
>JALYMD010000673.1 GCA_030773875.1 Chloroflexota bacterium
CGGCTACCGGCCGCCTGAGGAGTTCCGGGTGGCGTTCGACGAGGCCGTGATCAGGCGGCAGGAATGGGTCGGACTCTCATAATCCATGGACCACACACTGGGGGCAGGTCAGTTGGGATGTCTATAATAATTGGAGAACATTGATCGTTGGCTCACGCGGGAGATCCATGGGTTCTGTTGCCGGGCGCTATCCGCGCCGTCTTGCTCTGGCGGGCGGACAAGTCGAGGCCCGTCGGACGAATACGGTTCAGGATCGGCTTGCTCGTGTTCTTCAACTGGCCGTCATGATGACTGGGGCGGTGCTGCTCGCGGGAATCGCCGGGCTCGGTCTCTACGCGAACGCCCACGCTGAACGGGTGTTCGAAGGCGTCGATGTGGCGGGCGTGCCAGTCGGCGGGATGACCAAGGCTGAAGCGATCGCGGCGGTCCAGGATCGGTTCGACGCCTACGCGGGCCAGAAGATTACGCTCATTGCCGGCGAGCAAGCCTTCTCCCTCACCCCTCAAGACGCCGGGGCCCGCCTTGATGAACCGGCCACCTTGGATGCCGTCTTCGCGGTGGGGCGAACAGGGTCCTGGTGGTTTCGCTCTCAGGAGTGGGTTCGGGCAATCGTGGATGGCGTCAGCGTGGAGCCGAGGGTGGTGGTCGACGAGGCCCGCCTTGATGGACATCTTATTGCCCTGGCACCGGACGTTATTCGGCCGCCTCAGGACGCGCACGTCAGCATGGATGTTGTGGGCCAACCGACGCTCGTTGACGATAGTCCAGGCGTGGGACTGGACGTGACGTCCAGCCGGGCAAGGATTAGCACCCACTTTCAGCGCCTCGACCCTGATTCGGTCCCGTTAGTGACGCCGCCCTTGGCGGCGGCCATCCGTTCGGAGTCCCTGATCGATAGCCTGCCCCACGCACGGGCGGCAGTGGCGAAAGACCTTCTCCTTATGACTAAGGAGGGCAGTTGGACCGTTGCCCGCGCGGACTTGAAGCGGGTCGTGAGGGTTAATCCTGGCGACGGACGGATCGTGGTGGATCGCCCTCCTCTGCAGAACCTGGTTGAGGGCATTGCCGCCGGAATCGACCATGCGAGTGTCGATGCCGGGATCACGGTGAGTGCAGAGGGCGCTCTCGTCGTGGTACCGGGCACGGACGCGGCAGAGGTGAATGTTGAGATCACCGTCGACGGCATCGTCCAAGCGCTGTCCGAGGGCAACCACGAGGTGGAGATCACGGTTGCACGGCGAGCGCCAGCGATTGTCGATTCTGAGGCGGCTGCTGCGGTGCTCGATGGGGAAGCGTTGGTCCGCCGGGGCATGGATCTAACGTGGAGGGGGGGCGATGCTCAACTCGGACGAGGAGATTTGATTTCGGCGTTGATCGTGAAGACCAGGCCGGGTGATGATCGCCCGTTCCGCTTTGACCTCGACCCGGCCGTGCTGAACGTTGTCCTAAGCAGCGTTCAAGAGGAGATCGACAGGCCTGCGGTTGATGCACGGTTTCGACTGATCGACGGCGTCGTCACGCTGGACTCTGACGCGGAGGAAGGACGCGCCCTCGATCTGAACAAGGCGGTCGATGACGTGCGGGAGGCAGTCCTTGAGGGGAAAGCATCGGTGATGCTGCCGATTGACCCCGTGGAGCCGCGATTCACGGCAACTGACCGATCTCAGATCCGGCTGCCGGACGTACTCGCCGATGCGTCAACCTCCTACGCCAACTCAAGTGACCCTCGCCGGCAGAACGTTGAACGAGCTGCCTCCTTAGAAGATGGCTGGCTGGTTCCGCCGGGTGGAGTGTTCTCCTATGTTGAGAACGTTGGCCGGATCGATGACACGAATGGGTTCGTGACGGGGTTCGGGATTGTCGCGGAGGAAGGTGGTGGTGTAACCACGGCGCCGGTCGTTGGTGGCGGCATCTGCCAGGTCTCGACGACGATCTTCCAGGCCGCATTCTGGGCAGGGATGCCGATCGTGGAGCGCTATCAGCATCCGTACTGGCTGACGAGCTACGGTGTTGCACCGCGCGGCATGAAGGGATTAGATGCGATGGTCAACGTCGAGGATGACTGGGCGTTAGACATGAAGTTCCAGAACGGAACCGAGGACTGGATCGCGGTCGTGTTGACGGCTGACGGGCAAGACATCACGGCGAAGATTCTGGGGACTGACCCGGGTTGGACCGTTCGCGTTGACGGCCCACGGATTACAAACGTCCTTCCCCTCGACCCCAGCATGCACTACACCAAGTCGAGTGAATTGCCGAAGGGAGAGGAGTTGCTAGTCGAGACAGCGCAGGAGGGCTTCGACAGCTCTATAACCAGAACCGTGACACAAGGTGGCGAAAGGATCGATACCTACACGCTGACCAGTTCGTTCCTTCCGTCACGGAATACCACACTCCGCGGGACCGGGTAGGCGAACAGGGCTCCGCAAGGCCCAGGAGGACTGCCTTCGACGGCGGGTGAACGCGCCTAAAACAGATCCCCTGCTTCCCTTGACACGCTCTCAAACCATAATTATTATTCCCTTCGCCCTGGAGACAGGCCGCGCCGCAAAGCTCCGGACGAGTACCGGAGCGGGTCGAAGAGGCCGCGGCGGACAGGTTGACAGGGGGTCAGAAGCTGCGGTATGATTCGCGGTGCAGCCGGTGAAAGCCGGTGAGTAGCTGACCCGATAGGGCAGAAAGCGCAGCGCGGGAGGCGAGCGCGGTGTAGGACGTCTGATCGACGATCCGAATCCGCCCGGACGGGAGACCGGCCGGGGCAATGCTCGACTCCGCCCCAGAGATGGGGCGGTTCTCGTTTCTTGAGAACCTTGGA
>JALYMD010000674.1 GCA_030773875.1 Chloroflexota bacterium
CGAAAGCCCAACCAACTCGACCGCGCCGCGCATGAGCAGCGGGAACAACGGGAAAAACCCGACGCCCCCATGGGGACTAGGGTTGTCCCCACCGTAGCCGCCCCCGGCGATCGCCACGTAGTGCGCCGCATCCCAACGCGCCCACCCATCCAGCATCCGGTGACCTGGCAGGAACGAGTCGGGCAACTGGGCCGGGTACGTGTCCAGCCGTGGAAAAACGCGCAGAGAGAACCAGGCCAGGAACGCCAACCCGAGGCGGCTGAAGACCGCCACGGCCAGCACCTGCACGGTCAGCGAGGCCGGAGCAACCGCGCGCCGGGACGTAGCCCTCACCCAGATTGCTCACCAAGGGTGCCTGCGCGACCCACGTCAAGGCGAAGGCGAGGCAGGACCTTCATCACCCGCCGGACCTTGTGGATCGCCATGAACACCTCAACTCCATCAGAGGCTCCCCGGGGCGGCATCGCGAGTTCCACCACCTGGTCGCCAGATCACCTTGAGGGCCGCTCACGCTGGCTGAACATCCTGTTCGCCCTCCGCTGCCTCAAACCAGTGGCGCCAGAACTCGGCGAGATCCTGGCCGGAGGCGCGTTCAAAGGCCGCACGCAGATCCGCGGGCACGGCAACGTCGAATTGCATCCGGTCCGCGTACGTCCGAAGGGCAGCGAAGAACGCCTCGTCCCCGATTTCTGCCCGAAGCGCCTCAAACCCGAGCGGGGCCTTCGCGTACGTCATGACGCCATAAGCGCCAGCGCTGGGAAAGTCATCGGTTGGCTGGTGAATAACTTCGTCGCCGATGGTCACCAGCGCGTCGCGGTATGGCTCCAGCAGGTTGATCTCCCGCTGCAACGCGCCCTCCTCCGCTCCGTACTGTCGCTCAAAATAGACGATGGTGACGTAGTTGGTGAGCCCCTCGTCGATAAAGGCGTCCACGTACTGGTCGTTCCCAACCATCGCATACCACCACTGGTGGGCGACCTCGTGAGCGACCACGTACTCAAGGAACCCCGGGCGCGCATCCTCAGCGGCCGGGTTGTCGTAGTAGTCGTGGCCGATGTAGAGAAGTTGCGGGAACTCGACCCCCGCGGCGCCGTTGCGGAGGGCCACGTCGACCAAGTCCAACTCGGCGTACGGGTAGGGCCCAAACAGATCGTTGAAGATCTCCAGCGACTGCGTCGCGTACTGCAGGACGGCCGCGCCGCCCGCGGCATGCTCGGGGTTGTAGTAAGAGGTGACCGTGGTGCCATCGACCTCCTGGGAGACCGACACATAGTCGTCATCCGCCACGATCGTGAAATCACGAACGGGACCAGTGACGTACCGGTGACGCATGTCGTCACCGCCTTCCTCCACTTCCGTCTCGCTGCCCGTAGCGACGAGGACCAGATCCGCTGGAGCGGTGATGGCCACGTCGTACAGCGCGGTGTTGGAGAAGATGGGGTCCCCGAAGCGGCTGAGCGGGCGCAACTCCGGCTCGCCGGTGGCATCGAATCCGGCGAGGATCGGGTACCAGTGCGCCAGTGCCACGGTGCCGACATCGTCCTGGCGGCTGAAGATCCCGTAGCTCTCACGGGGTTGGGTGGGGACGGTCGTGGTGAACCCCATCCTGATCGTGGCCGTTCCCCCCGCTGGGATCGGATCTGGAAGAGGCAGCCGTGCGATGGTTTCATCCCCGCGCGTGGGGGAGGTGGGATCATCGGGCAGCAATTCCGGTGTTACCCGTGCCCCCTCGACCTCGACGTCCCGCAGAACGATCGCGCCTTCCCCATACTCGGGACCGTTGGCGTAGAGACGGAAGAACACCTGTGTGAGGGAGCCCCCGGTCGCGTTATAGAACAGGAGATCCTCGGTCCCCGTGACCGTCGTGAGTCGATCCTCTCCCCCAGGATCGAGCCGGGCCTCAATGCGGTAGCGCGATAGTTCCCCCGCGGTCTCCGCGTAGATCTCCTCACGCTGGTCGGGCAGGATCGGCGCGTAGAGGACAGGATCCGCGTCACCGGGTCCTGGCTCGGCCACTGGGGTTGATACCGATAGGGGTGCCGCGGCAAGACCAACGGGAGGAGGGCTGACCGCCCCCAGCATGAGGAGAAGCAGGAGAAGCAGGCCAGCGCTACGGAAGGCGCGACGGGAAGGGCGATCGGGGATCACGAAAGCCTCCTGATGGAGTAGGGCGGCCGGGACAGGTCCGTGGGTGGCTGCCGGGAGAGCCTCGATGGGGTTGCTAGAATGCGGCCGTCGGGGCAGATATTGGCCGCCCGGAAGGTGACCAGGAGTGTACCGTACGCGCCTCAGGAAGGATGGCGGGGCAGCATCCCCCGGCAGCAGGAGGTGACTGGTCTGGACGAGTCAGGACCACCGATGGGGCTGCACGTGCCCCGCACCATCGGCGAGCAGATCCTAGGTCACCTCCGCGCGGCCGCACCCTCGGAAGGGGTGGGGCTCGTCGCGGTCGCACCGCTGGGAGACGACGGCGTGGCTGAGGCCACCCGCTTCTATCCTGGCACCAACCTAGATGCCTCCCCGAGCCGGTATACAATGGACCCCGCCGAGGTGCTGGCCGCCTTCCGGGACATGGAGGCATGCGGCTGGCGACTCGGCGCAATCGCGCACTCCCACCCAGCCACGGCGGCCGTACCTTCGGAAACGGACCTTCGGGAGGCCCACTACCGGGACGCGCTGATGCTCATCGTGTCGATGGCTGGAGAGACGCCCGAGATCCGAGCCTGGCAGCTCGTCCCAGCAGACACCGCCGCCTCGGCAGTGGTCGAGGTACCGGTCATCGGCATGGGAACCGCAGCCCACGAGGCGACCACGAGCTGGTGAAGAAGCTCAGGTCCGGCTCTCCGGAAAGGCGGGGGCGAACGGGTCCGGGGAGCAAGGGGGGACGATGACAGAGCTAAAGGGAGTAACGGTCCGTCAGTGCTGGGGCGCTAGGTGGCAATGAGCCGGTCTCCGGCCACGCGGTTTGTGTCGGCCTGTAGGGCAGGTGTCATCACAACATCCGTTGCTGGACTGCCTGCTCACTGGGTCACCTCCGCGCCATCTCCACGCCTTTCAGGTGTGATAGGCAGGGGCACGGTCCGGTGGTAGACGTACCAACGCGCACCCCGGAAGAGATCGTGGCCGAGCTCGGCACCTTCTCGTCTGACCTGGGGCGGGTGCTGGAGCACCATTCCCCGGAGTCGCTCATGCGACCCGCGCGTGACGGCGGCTGGGGTGTAGTGGAGATTCTGCCGCACCTGCGTGACTGGGAAGAGATCTATCTGGACCGCGTGACGGCGATCATTGAGCAGGAGCGCCCCCACCTGCCAGCCTATGACGACGAACTCTGGGCGATCGAGCGGGACTATCGTGGCCAGGATCCCAAGCGGACATTCGAGCACTTCCGCCGGTTGCGTGGGGCACTCGTAGAAAAACTCGAGGGGTTGCCTCCTGAAGCCTGGCACCGCCACGCGGTCCACGATATCCACGGCGAAATCACGCTCCAGTGGTTACTGGACCGGGTCTGCGATCACGATCGGGAGCATCTCGACCAGATTCGCGACGCGCTGGCCTGAGTGGCGCAGCACCGGGGCTGGCGGCAGGAAACGGCTGGGGGCACCGCTCCCCGCCGGCTATGTGATGATAGGGAGCAGCATGGTAACAAGCCTGGAGACCAGGACCGGCTCAGGGGCAAACGGCGTGGCGATCGCCGATCTGACCAACGACGCGCTGATCATTCGCCTCCACTTCACCATCAACCACCTCTCCCGGTGGTTGACTCCGATCCACGATCCCACGCGGCTGACGCGGACCGTGCGGCGAGGTGAGCCGACGGTGAAAGAGCTCCTGTTCCGTCTCCGCGACGAGGAACTGCGGGTCTTCCCCCAGCTCCATGCGATCGCGGTCCAGACCCAGCCGGACCTGGACAAGCTGCCGGTGCCGCGCCGGACAGCGGAGCAGGAGCGGCACGACCGCGGCGTGAAGCCGCTGGAAGTGATGGCAGAGTTTCGCCGCCTACGGCAGAGCACCTGCTCGCTGCTCCGGTCACTGCCGGATACCGCGTGGGCCCGGGAAGGGACCAGCCGCCTTGAGCATGACTGGTCGATCCGTGCCCTGGCAGAACATCTCGCCCGCCACGACTTCCTCGTCCTCAGCGAGATGGAGCAGGCGCTGGATCGCAATGGTGCCCGCGAGGGTGTGAACACCGCGGCCCGAGCGCCCCTCGCCGAACTGCTCAAGCTAGTCCCGACCACCACGCGCCGCTAATGCCCCGGCCCGTTCCCACGGGCCGGGCGAGCGCGACACCGCCGCGTCACGCACACGTCGACCAGGCGTGGCGGTGATACCGATGGAGCCGTCCACGATGAGCCACGACGTCGCACAGCAGCCCACCGTCGATGCCCTTGCCCGGGCGTTCTTTGCCGCATTGGACGCCCG
>JALYMD010000675.1 GCA_030773875.1 Chloroflexota bacterium
CAATGGCTGGCAGCCTGGTGGCGTTGGCGCCGGCAAGGTACGTAGGGAGGAAGGGATTCATGACCTCGACGATGCCCAGCTCGCGGAACTTCGACATCAAAGACCCCTCGCTCGCTGCTGACGGACGACGGCGTATCGAGTGGGCTGCGCGGGAGATGCCGGTTCTACGGCAGATTCGAGAAAGCTTCGCGGCGGAGCGCCCGCTGGCTGATGTGCGGATGCTGGTCTGCGCCCACATCACCACGGAGACCGCAAACCTGGCCCTTGCCCTCCAGGCCGGCGGCGCCAACGCAGTGCTCTGCGCCAGCAATCCCCTCTCCACTCAGGATGACGTGGCAGCGGCCCTGGTCGAAGAGGGCATCCCGGTCTTCGCGATCAAAGGCGAAGATAACGACACGTACTACCGGCACATCCGGTCGGCCCTCGATCACAAGCCGCAGGTCGTCATCGATGACGGGGCCGATGTCGTCACCATGATCCACCGCGATCGCCCGGATCTGCTTCCGGAGATCATCGGCGCAACGGAAGAGACGACGACGGGCGTGGTTCGTGACCGCGCGATGGAGCGGGATGGAGTCCTGAAGTTCCCGATCATCGCCGTCAACGATGCGGACACCAAGCACTTCTTTGATAACCGGTATGGCACCGGGCAGAGCACCATCGACGGCATCTTGCGCGCGACCAACATCTTGCTGGCCGGCAAGACCGTGGTCGTGGCCGGATATGGCTGGTGTGGTAAGGGCATCGCGAGCCGGCTGCGCGGCATGGGCGCTCGAGTGATCGTGACCGAGATCGATCCGATCAAGGCACTTGAAGCGGCCATGGACGGCTTCACGGTGACGACCATGACCCGGGCTGCGGCGCTAGGCGACCTCTTTGTCACCGCCACCGGCAACATCAACGTCATCGATCGACCGCATCTGGAGCAGATGAAGGACGGCGCCATCGTCGCCAACTCTGGCCACTTCAACGCCGAGATCAACCTCACGGCGTTGGAGGAGATGTCTGGTGAAGGGCGGCGGACGCTGCGGCCGATGGTGGAGGAGTTCCTGATCGGCCCGGAACAGCGCGTGATCGTCCTCGGCGAGGGACGGTTGATCAACCTCGCGGCTGCTGAAGGCCACCCGGCGAGCGTGATGGACATGAGCTTCGCCAACCAGGCCCTGGCCGCCGGTTACATCGTTCGCGAGGGACGGACCTTGCAGCCCATGGTTTACCGGGTGCCGGAGGAGATTGACCGAGAGATCGCGCGCCTTAAGCTAGCGGCGATGGGCGTCGAGATCGACCAGTTGACCGAGGAGCAGACCCACTACCTGAACTCCTGGGAGGCCGGCACCTAGCCGGCAACTAGCCGAGCGCTGGGGAGGGGGCGACGGTCCCCCACGGCAGCAGGCTACCGCTGGGAGTACAACCCCAAGGTCGTGAATGCTCGACTCCTTGACTTCCTGGCTGCTCGAATCCCGGGCCCACACACGAGAGAGGACGCGAGACGATGGGAATGGGATCCACGTTCGGGACAGCGGCACAGACCTTTTTTACATCCGAGTCAGTGACGGAGGGGCATCCGGACAAGGTCTGTGACCAGATTTCCGACGCGGTGCTCGATGCCGTGATGCGGGACGATCCGATGGGACGCGTCGCTTGTGAGACGGCGGCAACTACGGGATCGATCCTGGTCTTCGGCGAGATCACGACCGAGACCTACGTGGACATCCCGAGGGTCGTGCGCGAGGTGGTACGGGACATCGGCTACACCAGCTCCGAGCACGGGTTCGATGCTCACACCTGCGGCGTTCTGGTTTCGATCAAGGAGCAGAGCAAGGAGATTGCGGCCGGCGTCGACGAGGCGTTGGAGGTGCGCGACAGTCACGGGCAGCGCGATCCCTATGAACTTACGGGCGCCGGGGACCAGGGGATGATGATCGGCTTCGCCTGCAACGAGACGCAGGAGTTGATGCCGCTCCCCATCTCGCTCGCTCACCGGATCTGCCGCCGGCTGTCCGAGGCGCGCCGGGAGGGCGAGTTGCCCTATCTCCGCCCCGATGGCAAGAGCCAGGTCACGGTGGAGTATCGGCACGGCAAGCCGCACCGAATCGACACCGTGGTGGTCTCAACGCAGCACAGTGCCGAGGTGGCGAACGAGCGGATCGAGCACGACGTGAAGCACCTCGTGGTGCGCCAGGCAGTGCCGCGGGACCTCCTCGACGCTGATACCAACTACTGGATCAACCCGAGTGGTCGCTTCGTTGAGGGTGGCCCGGCGACCGATGCAGGTCTGACAGGCCGCAAGATTATTGTCGATACCTACGGCGGCATGGCTCGCCATGGTGGCGGCGCGTTCTCTGGTAAAGACGCGACGAAGGTCGACCGCTCTGCGGCGTACGCTGCACGCTACGTGGCGAAGAACGTGGTGGCTGCGGGTCTCGCGGACCGGTTTGAGTTGCAGATTTCCTACGCGATTGGAATGGCGCACCCTGTATCGATCATGGTCGAAACCTTTGGCACCGGCCACATGAGCGACGAGAAAATCGAGGCGCTGGTCCGGGAGCACTTCGACCTTCGCCCGGCGGCGATCATCGAGACGTTGGGACTCCGCCGGCCGATCTACCGGCAGACCGCCGCCTATGGTCACTTTGGTCGCCCCGATTTGGATCTCCCTTGGGAGCGGACCGACAGGGCAGCCGCCCTCGCGGAAGCGGCGGGTTTGGCTCGGGCGGAGCCGGTCGCGGTTCAGGACTAGCGGACGAACTTCTCAAGCATCACCCGAGGTCCCGACACGACGAGGGGAGAGGCCGGGCCGGAGCGCCCGGCCTCTTTCGTTCATGGCGTGGCGATGAGTATGATGGAATTTCGGGGGCGGTCTGTCGCCCGCGTGGTCCTGGTGCCCTGACCTCGGTTGGTCATCTACTCGACCGCTCCTAGTTCTTCCACCGCCGTGACGATCATTGTGGCCAAGGCGTCGAATAGCCACTCGCCCTCGGCGGCCGTCGCGGAAGCTGGATCGCCGAAGTACCCCTGGGTGCCCCCTGCTTCGGCGAAAGTGCGGGCGCCGTCCCGGAGGCGGCTAGGGAGATCAACCCAGACCGGCGGGAGGGTGGACAGAAGGTCGATGCGAACCTGATCGGGCGCGGCCACGAGCATGAGCGATGTTTCGTACGAGCCGGCGTGGCGAGCCCCGCGCCGGAACTCCTCGGACAAGGTGGCGGCCCAACGGTCCTGTCGCTGGTCCGGGAACGCGATTCTCGCGCTGGTGGCAGCGATGGCGTTATCGACGCCGGCTCGCACTGCAGTGACGTGGGCCGGCTCCAAGTGGGCATTGATCACGGCTAGGCGGCGGGGTCCGCCCGCCGCGAGGTGGGAGAGAACGCTGGCGACCAAGCCCGTGATGACATCCGCCGGCGCGGGGACCGTGCCGGCGAAGCAGGTTCCGACGTAACTGACGCCATAGTTGATTGGCGGAGCGAGAACCACTGCCTCTCCTTGGTCGGCTAGCCGAGCCGCCGCGCGGCGCGCCGTCTCGACGGCGATGATGACGTCCGTGTTGAGCGGCAGGTGGGGGCCATGGGCTTCAACCGCGCCAACGGGCAGCAGGACCACGGTTGCCGATCTCAGCGCGGCCTCCGCTTCGCTCCACGTCAAGCGTGCTAGGTCGAGTGGGCCCTCCTCCTTCTCCTCAGCATCCATCCGCGGATCGCTCCTTCTTCTCAGAAGAGGCCGTCATTGTGCTATACCACCATGGCCGCAACCCGGCATCAGGTAGTCGGTAGGGATTCGATGAAGCTTATTGTGGCAATCGTGCAAGACTACGACACGGACCGTCTGCTGCGGGCGGTCAGCGAGCTTGGTCTCAGGGCGACACGGATCGTTAGTACGGGGGGGTTCCTGCGAACGGGTAATACGACGGTGCTGATGGGTGTGGGTGATGAGCAAGTCGCTCCGGGGTTGGATGCCATCCGCCGCATCTGCTGCTCGCGGGTGGAGCAGCCTGCCAATCCGGTGGTTGGAGACCTAACGGAGTGGTATCCGCCGGGTGTTGTCGAAGTGACGGTCGGCGGCGCGGTGGTCTTTGTGGTTCCGGTCGGACGCTTTGTGCGCTATGACGGTCTGGACGATGGGTAGGAGGTGCGCGTTGGCGACACCGAGGCGAATGGATCGGTGGCGGCGTCGTTTGATCGAATACGGGGCAGCGCTCGTCCTCACGATGGCCTTGTTCGCCCCGGCGACCGAGGGGCGGCCGAGGCCGACCTTCGCCGTGGTCCGACTACTCCACCGGCGCGGGGCGATGGGGTTTGATCCTCGCGAAGTCGTGGCTTCGGGGGTTGTGCTAACGGTGCCGATTGCCGGAACGCAGAACGGCCACGTCAGCACAACACCGCCTATGGTCAGCTCGAACTGAAAGTTCTGGCGACGATATCCGATGAGGATGCTGGTCGCCTCGCGCTAGCTCGCCCCCGCGATCGTCTCCACACCGTACTTGGCCTCGGTGGACAGCATGGGAGCCAGGATCTGCTGCATCGCCATCACGTGGCTGCAGGTGTCTCCCACCGCGTGCGACTCAAAGGTGTGGCAAGTGCACGACCAGTCATGGCCGTTCAAGCGGACGGTGTAGTCGTCGTGACTCCCCCGAAATATGGCTTCAATCTGGGAGAGCTGAATTCGCTCCGGCTCGCGGGCGTAGCGGTGGGCCTTCTCGATCTTGCCGATCATGCTCGAGTTCATCCCGTCGCTCCTCCATGTTCGACGACTATCCCTCGACGGCCTTCCCTCCCGTCCAGCAGTGGCACCCCGTGAATAGACCCGGAAAAACAGACCAGCACCGTGATGCTTGCGCACCAGGTGCTGGACCGGGAGATCCGGATTGGAGACAGAGGCGGTCCATACGCGCGCTCCCAGCTGTTGTCCGCCCCTCGTTCCCACGCTGCTCGACGCCAAGGAGGTTGTGAGAACCGAGTATAGCAACGGGCACCCGGGTCCGCTACCCCTCGCCCAACCCGTTTTTCACGGAGCCAGTGGTCGCGAAGCTATACTCCAAATGGCCATTGAAAGCGGAGGCGGGAGAGGGTGGATGGAGGGCGCTTCCACACAGCCGAAACTAAGCGCTGCGGTGTTGGCCGGCGGGCAGAGTCGTCGAATGGGACGCGATAAGGCCCTGCTCCCGCTTCGTCCTGGTGACCCACCCCTCGCCGCTACGGTGATCGCGCGGGCTCGTCTCGTAGCTGACGAGGTTTTTGTCGTCGCACGAGACCGCCCGGCCTACGAAGCGTTTGGGGTTCCGGTGGTGCCGGATCTGGAACACGACGCTGGAACCCTGGGTGGAATAGCGACAGCGCTCCACGCGGCGGCCAACGACTACTGTCTCGTGCTGGCCTGCGATCTTCCGTTCCTCAACCCCGTGCTGCTCAAGTGGCTGGCAGCTCAGCCCCGAGACTACGAGGCGCTAGTTCCGCGTTTGCCTGGAGAGAGCCGCCAGGGCGGCGCTTTCGTGTACCAGACCCTCCACGCGATCTACGCGAAGCGCTGCTTGCCCGTTATCCAGCAGCGACTGGCCCAGGGACGGCGGCAGATTGTCGGATTCTTCGATGAGGTGCGCCTGCGTCCTGTCGAAGCCGAAGTCATTGCCGTGATGGATCCTGACTTCCGATCCTTCTTCAATGCCAACTCGCCAGAAGCGGCCGAGGAGGCCCGAACACTCCTCGAGAAGATCCCGGCCAGCGGGTAGTGTGGCCGGTTACGTCCCCGGCCCCGTCTGGTAGGTGGTGAGCGATGACCTCTCGGTGGACGACGTCACGAGCGGTGCTGAGGATGTGGCTTTCGTGCGGTGATGCGGTGTGACGAGGCAGGTCGATCCACGGACACGCCCTGCTACCCGGTCTCCCCTCGCCCGACTATACTTTCTTGCAGTTTAGTGGAGTTGATGGGCAAAGCATGAGTTCGAGGGCAGCATCGCGTCGATTGGGCAGGTGGGATCGCGTCCGGCTCGCGTGGCGTCTGTACCGTGATCCGCGTGTCTCTCCGCGCCTAAAGAAGCTAGTGCCGACGCTCGGCCTCGTCTACCTGCTGTCGCCGATCGATCTCGTGCCGGATTTCTTTCTCGGCCTCGGCCAACTCGATGACCTCGGCGTTGTGGGCTTGGTTGCCGCCGCATCGCTCTTGCTGCCGCGGTTCGCTTCTGCCGGCGTTCTGGCTGAACACCTGCGGGCCATGGGCGTGCTCCATGAGGAGCCGAATGTCCGTGAGGAGATGAGTCACAGTGCCGCCTCTCCGGCTCCTGATGTCATCGACGCACACTTTAAAGTTCGAGGTTGATGGATGAGCGGCCGCGTGGGACAGCAAGCTGGCGCGGCCTGACGAGAACGAAAGGGAGCGCGTGAGCGCACGATCGGGTACCCCCCCCTCAAGAACAAGTGGCACCTCCGACCGTCGGGGTAAGAACGCCCCACGACGGCCGAACCGGGCTCAGCAGCGCGCTATGGAGGCCCGTAGCGCCGCCGAGGCTGCTCCAACTCAGGTCGCCGAGGTGACGACGACCACTACCCAGGTTGCGGAGCCAGAGATCCCGGAGCCGACAGCCCGCACGGCCCGGCGGACCGCCGCCACGTCCGAGCGCCGATCTCGCTCGAGTACGGTGCGAGCGACCGCTCGGCCAATGGTCATTTCGAGGGAACAGGAGTATCGCTACATCCGAAAGGATCTGCAGCGCCTGCTGGTCACCGCAGGTGTGCTACTGGT
>JALYMD010000676.1 GCA_030773875.1 Chloroflexota bacterium
ACACCAAGGTTCTCGGCGTCGGCCACCACGACGCGCTCCGACCCGGCAAACTCCACGCGTAGCTCTGAGTCCGTTGGAAACGCCGCCGGGAGGGAGCGCCCCAGCTCCACCGTGGCGATCAGGCCGGTGCGGAATCGGAGCAACAAGAGCCAGGTATCCGGCTCCCCTGGCCCATCGGTCGCGAACAGCGTTTCCGCCGTCGCCTGGACCTGGACCACCTCGGCGCGGAGGGCTCCCACCAGATAGTCGAGCAGCGGCAGGCCCAGCTCGACCAGGGGATCGCCCATTGCCTGTTTGGTCCGGTGCGCCGCGAAGACCGCCAGGAGTTGACCAATCCCCGGCTCCCGGAGCTGGCGTGCCGCCAGCGCGGTCGCCGGCACCACCCGCCAGGGATTGGGGCAGGCGACGCGGGCGCCGCCCTCCGACGCGGTCAGGATGAGGTCGTCCAGGCGGGTGAGGGTGCTCGCCGCGGGAGAAGTCGCGAGAACGGTGCGCCCGCGGACGGCCGCCTCCGCGAGGATCGCCGCGTGGTCAGCCATGTCGCCGGCCACGACCAGGCCGTCCAGCGTCGGGTCGTTCAGCACGTCCAGGTAGGCCGGGGCGAACGGGACGCCTAGCCGGTTCGCCACAGCCGCGCCGCGCTCGGGGCGGGGATCGGCCACGGTCACCAACCGGAAGGACGGGTGGAGCATCCCCGCCCGTGCGAAGGCCTCGCCGGTCCCATCGAGCCCAACCACGGCGAGGGAGAGCGAGGAATGGCTTTCTTCGTTGTTCGGGCTCCAGCGCGACGCGTTCACTGACTCTCCGTTCCGACCCCGTCCGGGTCCGTGCCGTCGCCGCCCGTGATTCCGCGCCGCACGGCGGCTGCCAGGGTCGCGGCGTCCTCTTCGCCCTCGTCGAGCCGCACGACTCGGCTCTCGCGGGAGGAGCGGACCGCGGCAAGGGAGAGCGCGAGGGCCTGGCGAGCATGAAACGGATCGAGCGGCACGGGACCATCGGCCGCAATCGCGGCCGCAAAGCCGCGCAACTGAGCCTCGTAGGCGATGGGGACCTGGAGCAGGGTGCCCCAGTTGGCGGGGAAGGTCGTTCCGGTGGGATCGGTGACGGCGAGGGTGGCCATCGCCGGGTCGAGGGCACGGACCAGCCCGTCCCGGCCAAAGACCTCCGTCAGGTGGTAGACCGGGTAACCGGGCGGAAGGCGGTTGACCACCTCCGTCGCGCCCAGCGCTCCGTTGGCGAACCGGATCGAGGCGGTGATGAAGTCGGGCACCTCGGCGTTGGGGTCGGTGATCCGACTCTCGGCGTAGACTGAGACCGCTTCCGCGCCGACGAACCAGCGGATCAGGTCCATCTCATGCACGGCGTTGGTCAGGGCCGCGCCTTGGGAGTAGGCCGCCTGCTCCAACCAGGGCCGGGCGTTGTCACCCCCGGCATCCGGCGCCCAGTAGCCCGCCCAGCCCGCCTGAGCGGTGTACATCGCGATCGGGCGCCGCTCGTTCTCGCGGACGAGCCGGACTTCGCCGATGTCGCCCCGGTCAATCGCCTCTCGAATTCGCTGGTAGCGGGGGGTGAAGCGCCGGCTGTGGCCGATCATCAACCGCACCCCGGCGCGCTGGCAGGCGTCAAGCATTGCGTCTGCCTCGGCCACCGTCGCGGCCATCGGCTTCTCACAGAGGACATGCTTCCCCGCCGCCGCCGCCGCCAGAGTCTGCCCCGCGTGGAGAAACTCCGGGGTGCAGATCACCACCGCGTCGATGTCGGAGCGATCCAGCAACTCCCGGGTGTCGGTGTACGCGTGCGCCGCCCCGAACCGCTCGGCCGCCTCCTTCGCCGCCTCCGCCCGCACGTCGGCCACGGCCACGAGTTCGAGGCGATCTCGCAGCCGGAGGATGGCGGGCAGATGCGCCCCGACTGCGATCGTCCCCGCCCCGATCACCCCGACTCGCAGCCGGCTGCCTGATCCAACCCCGTCGCTCATGCCGCCCTCATCTGCCCCGCCCTGCCGATCAAGAGGATCACCCCGCTGACCGGCGCATCTTACCGGGAGAGGCAAGCCAGGTAAACCGCTCCGATCGAACCTCCCTGGGCTCACCGACTGGCCACCATGGATAGCGACACGAGCCACCCGACCAGCCCAGCCGGTGCCGGTTTGGCTGGGGGAGAGCCGCTATACTTCCTGAAGGATTGGCACGCCGACGGGCCATTCCGCCTGGGCAGTCCCGAAGGAGAGGGTGCCGCCCGCGAGCGAGAACAGCGCCCACCAACGACAAGCGAGACAAGGCGAGGGTTCACTCATGGTGATGCAGGACACGAAGCAGACGGCCCGCGGCTACGCCCACCCAGAGGTGCTGGTCTCGACGGAGTGGGTCACGGAGCACCTAGACGACCCGCAGGTGCGGATCGTGGAGTCGGACGAGGACATCCTGCTCTACGAGATCGGCCACGTGCCGGGGGCGGTGAAGCTGGACTGGCAGACGGACCTGCAGGACCAGGTGCGACGCGACTTCATCGACAAGGCCGGCTTCGAGGAGCTGATGGCCCGGGCCGGCATCGCCAACGATACGACGGTCGTCTTCTACGGCGACAAGAACAACTGGTACGCCTGCTACACCTTCTGGCTCTTCAAGTACTACGGTCATGAAGACTGTCGGATCATGGACGGTGGTCGCCAGAAGTGGACCGACGAAGGGCGGCAACTCGTCCGCGACGTCCCCTCTTACCCGCGCACCAACTACACCGCCCAGGACCCGGACTCGACGATCCGCGCCTTCCGTGACGACGTGCTAGCGATGGTCAACGCCGGGGCGCCGGCGCTGGTGGACGTGCGCTCGCCGCAGGAGTACACCGGCGAGGTGATCCACATGCTGGGCTACCCCCAGGAGGGGGCGCAGCGGGGCGGCCACGTCAAGGGGGCACGCAACATCCCTTGGGGCAAGGCAGCCAACCCGGACGGCACCTTCAAGACGCCGGAGGAGCTGCGGGCGCTCTACGAGGGGGAGGGGATCACCCCGGACAAATCCGTGATCGCCTACTGCCGCATCGGCGAGCGCTCCAGCCACACCTGGTTCGTGCTCAAGTATCTGCTCGGCTACGAGGACGTCCGCAACTACGACGGCTCCTGGACCGAGTGGGGCAGCATGGTGAATGTCCCCATCGAGCGCGGCGCATAGGTGCTGGGTGATGGGTGATAGGTGCTGGGGGTTGGGGAGCGGGCCGCCCGCGGTGGAGAAGCGTGACAAGGAGGCCTGGGATCCGGGCATCAATGGCCTACCGGAGCCGAGCGGGCCCTCGTAACCGCCCGGCTGAGGCGGATCGAGGACCAGGTCAAGGGCGTCCAGCGGACGGTCGAGGAAGGGCACGACTGCTGCGACGCCACGGAGAACTTGTCGCCGTCATGGTGGCCGCCAAGACACTCAGCGCCGACAACCTAGAAGCGCTCGCCCTCCATTGTTTGCGTCACCCGGATGCTTTCTCATCTAAAGTTCCGTGCGGCACAAGCCTTGTCTCGACTCCTGTATTGCTGGCCCAAGCTCAGAGAAGGTGCTATGCCCACAACAACCGGGCGCCGGGCGGCCGCGGCGGCTGAACATATGCACGCTCGCGGTCGGACCACCCTGTTTGCGGTGACACTTTGCCTGCTCGTCGCCCTGGGTCTGAGCGCGCCGCACTCCGCCGCCGCGCACCCCGAGCTGGTGCGGGCGAACCCGCCCCCCGACGGGCTGCTAGCCGCCCCGCCGCAGCGACTCGATCTGTGGGTCAGCGAAGCGGTGGACGCGGGGGCTGGCTCGCCGTCGCTGCGCCTGCTCAACGAGGCCGGCCAAGCGTTGCCGGTTCGCGACATCGTGCTCGACCCCGCTGATCCGACCCACATTCGTGCGGACGTCGCCGGTCTCGGCACCGGCACCTACACCGTCTCCTGGTCGGCCCGCTCCGCGACCGATGGCCACACGCTCAGCGGGACCTACGCCTTCCGCGTCGGGGGCGGGCGCGCTCCCGGGGCGGCGACGGTCCAGGGAGAGGCGCCGCAGCCCTGGGGCGTGGCGACGCGCTGGCTCACCTTCCTCGGCACCGCCGTCGCGGGCGGCGGCTTCCTGTTCGCCCGCATCCTGCTTGGTGGGGACGATCCAGGCGATCTC
>JALYMD010000677.1 GCA_030773875.1 Chloroflexota bacterium
CTACGGGACCTTCCGGTACAACAACACCGACCACTGGATCGAGACGGGGCTCCTGGCGGCGAAGAACATCCTCGGCGAGCACCATGATCTCGACCGGGTCAACGCTGACAAGGAGTACCACGAGATCAAGCGGGTCGCCGAACCTGCGGGAACAGCCGACCGCCGGTAATCCGGCCGCGGGAGGGCCGGGACCGGAAGACGGCAAGCCGGAGCATGGGGTGAGGTGGCTCCGCCTCACCCCATGCCGGCGTGACGCCCTGCTGCCGGCTTCCTGGTCTGATTTTTGGCGTTTGGCCGCTGATGCTGCCTGGGGAACGCATGGCCGAGTTGGCGGGGTCGGTGCCGAGCCCGAGATCAGGGACGATGAATGTTGCGGGAACGTGGTGGACGGCCCTACGCGGTCGTTCACTGGCGCGGCAGTTCGTCCTGGTGCTGCTGACGCTTTACCTGGCAAAGCAGGCTATTTACGTGGTGGCCTTTCCTCCCTTCACCGGCCACGATGAGGTCGCACACTACGCCTACCTGCGCACCGTGGCAACAGAAGGCCGCGCCCCGGTCCTGCTCGAAGACCAACTTCCAAACGACCTTTACCGCTACTGCCGATACACGTTGGACTGGAACCCGTGCGTCCCTAACAATCCAGCAGCCCTCAGCAATCCACCCCGAGGGTTGCCAGGCCGCCCTCAGGGGATGCAATACGCAGCTAATCACCCCCCCCTCTACTACATCCTAATGACACCGATCTACTGGGCGACGGAGCGGGCCTCTCCGGCCGTGCAGCAATATGTGTTGCGGGCGGCCGCTATCCCCTTTGGTATCGTCACGGTGCTCCTCGCCTACCTGCTGGCGAGGGTTCTCTTTCCCGCCGATCGCTTCCTGGCGTTCACCGTGCCTTCCTTTGTTGCGCTCCAGCCACAGATCTCCTATGAAGCGGCGATGGTCAACAACGACATCGTCTGCATCGCTCTATACAGTTGGGTGCTTTACCTGCTGGTCATCGGTCTGCGCGATCGGTTCCCAGCGAGGACCTGTGTGCTGCTCGGCTTAGCGCTCGGGCTGGCGCTGCTGGCGAAGGGGACATCGCTGACCGCCGTCCCGATTGTGGGGTTGACGGTGATCGCAGGGACTGGTTGGAGGGACGTGCGGGGGTGGGTGATGCGGGGCATGCTGATTGCTCTGCCCCTCGCTCTCCTCGTCGTTCCCTGGTACGTGTACTTGTACCGGAGCTACGGTAACCTCACCGGCTTCGATCAAATCGCTGAACTCCAACGGTGGAACCGGCCACAGGGCGGGTTCATAGCTCAACTTCTCGACCGCGAGTTCGCGGTGATGCGGTTCAAGGAGACGTGGGGAGAGTTTGGCTGGCGCCAAATTCCTCTCTCTTCCCCAATGCTCTGGGCGATCGGGCTCCCGCTTGCGTTCGCGTTCGGTGGGCTTGTGCAGTACGCCTACTCGGCCGCACGTCGGGGCGCCTGGACAGAGGACGACCCGGTGCTGCGGCCGACACGGTGGCAGGCGCTGGCCCTGCTGATGTTGACGGGCACATGCCTTGTGGCCTACCTCGCGGTGGTGCAGTTCGGAACGCGGTTCGTGCTCACACAGGCCCGCTACTACTTCCCGGCAATTAACGCCGCTGCCCTGTTGGTGCTACTTGGACTCCGGACGCTCATCCCTCTGCGATATCACACCTACGGCCAAGCGGCCGTCTTCGCCGCCCTCGTCTTGCTCAACGTGCTTATCTTCACCCAGTATGTGGTTCCGCACTATCCGAACTGGTAGAACCGGACGAGACGAGCACGAGGACGCGCCGTGAATGCGGAGAGCAGCGAATCCATGGCCAGGGGTCTGCCTGAAGCAGGAGGGGCGTTGACCGGCTCACATCGCCCGAAGCTCGGCGTCGAGACGGGCGCGGCGAGCAGGGGGAAGGCGCTTGTTTGGGCTGGTCTGACTCTCGCGTTCATCCTGTTTCTTGCGGTGGGCTCCGTGACGACCCACGACGGGCGTGGCACTCCGGAGCGATCCAGAATAGCGCGGATCTGGTCCTCCAAAGCTGACACCCTGCCGAATGTCGGGAACGCGGGGTTGCTTCGGTTCTCCTTCTTCGGCGCTGTCGCCCTGTTCATCGTGGCATCCATCGCCGGCTTGGGCATCATGCTCGAACTTCCCACGGCCCCGGAACCGGCCAAACCCGAGCGTTCCTCAGCACCTACTCCCGCTGACAACGTGAAAGCTGCATCGGCGCCAGGGCCGGCGGAGGGGTGACCTACCGATCCACGGCCACTGGACGTGCTGAAGCGCCTGCCATGTTGTCGTCGGCGTCGCCCACCACCGCTAGTCATCCGCCCGCTTCCATGGGTATGCCGAACCGTTGGTGGCTCGTCCTGACGGTGCTCCTCGCGCTATGGGTTGCCGCCCGGCTCGGCGCCTTTCATCTCTGGGCGGAGGTTCCCAGCCCAGATGGCGGGATTGTCAGGGTCCCCGACACCTTTGCCACGGTCGACCACCCGTTCCATGCTACCCGGGCCGAAACGCTGCGCCGGGCTCTCGCGGCTGCCCATCCGCTGCGGTGGATCGGCCACCACCAGGGCGGATATCCGGTCGAGTTTTATCCGCTCGGCGTGGCCTGGTTGGATGTCGGCGTGTGGGCGCTCTTGCTCGGCGCCTTCCCCGTGGCGGCGGCGCACAAGCTGGTCGTGATTGGGATTTTCCTCGCGCCTGGGCTCGCTTACCTCTTGATGGCACGGCGGGACGGTTGGGGGTTCGGGGTTGGTCTGGTTGGCCTTGCCGCCCACATAGCGGTACCCGGCGCCTGGTGGCATGGTGGATACACCGAGCTCGTCGAGTGGGGCCTCGTCACGAACGTAGCCGCCGCGGTGGCAATGCTCTTCGTCCTGCTCGGCCTGGTGACCTATCTGGACGATGGGAATCGGCGAGCCGCCGCCGGCGCAGCCCTTGCGGCCGGGTTTGCCGTCACCACGAACCCCCGATCACTCGTTGCTCTCGTCGTCCTCGGCACTGGGGTTGGGCTCGCCGCGATGCTGTCTCCGCGGAGGCAGCGATCCTCACCGTTCCGCCTCGCCGCCCGCGTGGCAGTGGTTGGGGCCGTGGCAGCGGCGCTCGCGGCACCCGAACTGATCTCTTTAGTCCGGTTCAGTGACCTCTACTATTTCGTCCACTACTCGGGCTACGCTGCGCCCCGTGACTACGTCCGCTCCATAGTCCAGTCCTTGTCCCTGCCTGTGCTGGCTTTCGCGCTGGGTGGACTCCTTGTTGCCTGGAGCCCAATGCGGCCCGTCACGCGGGCCGCCGCGGTGACGCTGACCCTTTACGTGCTCTCGACCCTCACGCTTAGCTTCGGGCCGGGCAGAGGAGGGGTGTTCGAGCAGCTTGAAACTACCCGGTTGATGCCATTCCAGCGATTGCTCTCCCTCTATCTGGCCGCGGTGGCGCTACGGGTCGTGGCGGCGCGCATCGGGGCCGCCATCCCGCGGGCGGTTGGAGCAAGTGATGGGGTTCAACTTGCGGCAATTGGCCTGTTGCTCCTCCTGCCAATGGGCAAGTTTGCTCCCGACTCGCCCCGGGGTGAAGTGCCACCGGCCGACCGCTCCCTCTATGCCATCGAGACGACTGGGCAAACGGCGACGGCAGATTTCACCGCCGCCATCCAGGAAGCGGACGACCTCGCCCCGCCAGGGACGGCGATCCTGGTGCTGGGTAGCGCCATCTCGTGGCATCAGCAGCTCTGGGCGCCGACCGTTGCGCAGGAACGGCGGGCGTTCTACTACGACGACTGGCTGTGGGACTGGCAGACCCGTCACGTTGGCCCGTTCAACTCCCGGCAAGGACACGCCTACGTCCCGTCCCGGATTGGGGAAGCGCTGCGACCGGAGTACCTGGGGCGGCACGCGATCGGGGCAGTTGTTGTTACGGAAACGGCCAACCAACGGTTCGCGGAAGTGACTACCGGTCTCCGGTCCGTTCGGAGCGGGCTCTTCGACATCTACGCAGTGGAGTCGCCAACGTTGATGGTGAGCTTTGCCGGCGGCTCGACCTCCAGCGTGACGGTTGAGGATCAACGGGTGCAGGCGGAGGGCAGGAGTGAAGGCGGAATCGCGACGATCCGGCGTACCTGGCACCCACGCTGGAAGGCGATGGTGAACGGGCGGCAGGCGCCGGTCACGCAGACGGGCGATGGCTACATGGAGGTGCCCGTTCCCGCCGGCCCCGTTCGCTTGAGCCTCTCCTACGTGGTCGACGGTCTGGACTGGCTCGCGCGGATTCTCAGCGCGAGTGGTTTCGCTTGCGCCGCACTGCTCCTCACCGCGTCACGATGCGGCCGGTCATCGTTTCGAGGTTACCAGAGACGACGTTCGCTCAGCGTCCGGCTTAGACCCAGGGTGCGATCGGTACGTCGATGATGGTCGGGAGGTCGTGGCCGAGCGCTTCCGCTATGGCCCCTTCCATCGCCTCCGGTGTCTCGCAGCGGACGCCCTCGATTCCGTAAGCCTGAGCGAGTTGAACATAATCTGGATTCACGAGATCGACCCCGAGGAACCGACCGCCACGAGAACGAGCTTGCTCGTCCTTGACGGCCGAGTAGGTGGAGTCATTGAAGATCACGATAGGCACGCCAACCCGATGCTGAATGGCCGTCGCCAATTCCTCCATCGTGAACTGAAACCCGCCATCGCCGCAGACGCAGACGACAGTCTGCTCCGGGCGAGCTACTTTGGCGCCGATTGCCGCCGGCAGGGCGAACCCGAGGGTGCCGTAACCAGACGGGAAGAGGAAGGTGCGTGGCTCATAGACGGGAAAGAGCCCGCAGGCAGCGTAGCTCATCATCGTCATATCGAAGGCAAGGATTCCGTCACGCGGCACCGCCCGCCGGAGGGCGTCCAAGTAGGGCTGCCGGTCCGCGCCAAAGGCGCCCAAGCGGGCTTGCCTGCGCGCCGACGCGATAGCGTCAGCCCCAAACCCCGTGGCCCGGTAGTCCTCTCCGGCAAGCAGGGAGCCAATCCCTTCAGCGGCCAACGCCGCACCGCCCAGGATGCCCACGGTTGGTTGGGCGTTGAGCGTGAGCTCCTGCGCATCAACGTCAACCCGAACTAGCGTCGGCGGCATCGGGAGTTGGAAATGGGCTGTTGCCTGGACGCCGAGTTTGGACCCAAACACGACCAGGCAATCCGCCTCCCGGAGCAGTGCGTCCACCGCGTTACCCGGCTCCCAGAGTGCCCCCACGACCAGCGGATGGTCTTCCGGCACGCTGCCCTTGCCCATGATGCTGGTGATGATCGGCGCGCCTAACCGCTCGGCCAGCGCGAGCACGTGCGCTCCGGCATTCGCCGTGACCGCCCCGCCCCCACAGTACAGCGCCACCTTCGTCGCGCTCTTGAGGTGATCTGCTGCCGCCCGCAGATCGGTGGGATCGGGCGAAATCCGTCCCTCATCACGCCTTGAGGGTGGAACCGTTGCCAGAGTCCGCTCGTCAAGGACATCCAGCGGAACCTCGACGTGGACAGGGCGCGGGCGCCCTCGAAGGACTCGCCTCAGTGCCTCGCTGACGACGGCGGGGACGTCTTCGGCGGTCATGGCGCGCGCGTTCCACTGGGTGACGGCGGCCATCAAGCCGAGTTGGTCCTTGAGGTCATGGAGGCTCCCACGCATGCGGTCAACGTAGGCCCGCTCCACGTTGGATGAGAGCACGAAGACGGGGGAGGAGTCCGCGTAGGCTTCTCCAACGGGGGTCGCAACGTTGGTGATGCCTGGACCGGTGATGATCACCGCGACGCCGGATCGGCCGGATGCCCGCGCATACCCGTCGGCCATGAATCCGGCGCCCTGCTCGTGCCGGGCGAGGATGTGGCGGATCGACGAGGCACCGAGGGCGTCATACAGGGCAAGGGTGTGGACCCCGGGAATGCCGAACACCGTGTCGACACCGTGAGCTTCCAGCGTCGCGATCGCCAGCTCCGCGCCGGACATGCTGGTCGCCGCGTCAAGGGTGCGGAGAGATTCGGTGGCAGGGCTCGCCAAGGCAAAGGACTCCTGGGTGTTCGGGTAAGGACGGTCCGGCAGTTGATGGTGGCCGAGGGAGAGGAGATGGGACGTTCGGCCGGTCAAACGGCGCCCGTTCTACCAGAGTTCCAGCGCCGGCCGCAACCTGACCCGCCCGAATCCGGGCCTCATTCAGCGTTCGTGGCCAGGCGGTTGGGGAGCAGGAGTGTCCCGCACCGTCGCCAGGAGAGCGCGACCACGGGTACTGAGCCTCCAGCGGGTCCGTCCGCGGGCGCGCGGGGACCGGAAGGGCTCGATGAGGGCTCTAGCCCGTGCGCTTGTGAACAGGGCCTCCACGAATGGGGAAAGGAGGCCGGAGCGCTCGGCGATGGCGCTCGTATGGGAGGCTGGAGAGTAGCCGCTGTCCAGTTCGGCAACGTGCTGGAGGAACTGAATCAGGTAGGGGTCGAGTGGAGATGCGCGCTGGGGCGTGGCGGGGTTGCTGCTCACGCGACTCACCTTCGGCCGATCGAACAGGACTCCAGCGTACCAATACTAGCATCTCATGCGGCTTCGGCTGCTATTCTTTGATAAATCTGCCTGGCGCTCGGGCCTGCCCGTCCCGCATGGGTCGGAGCGACTAAGCGCTCGGCAGCCGCGGCGGAGCGGGATTGGGACGAGGGCGCGACATGGTTATGACTTGGATTCGGTAGTCTCCTCGCCGCTTCTACCGGGTGGCGACCTGGTTGCGGCGCTGTTGGATCGCGGGGTCATGGGGCTCGCCGACAGAGGCGGCGCAAGCGGGCTTGTAGGTGCTCGCTGGGCGGACCTCTGCGCGGCCCACCTTGACACCTGGCCGGGGACTCACCGTCAGGTCCCGGGGGACGGGGGAGAGGCGTTCCTCGTCGATCACGTTGCTCGCCTGGACGATCGGCCAGCGATCGCGGCCGCCGCCTCCAGGCGGGCCCTGCAGAACCCGGATCTTCTGGTGGTGGGTCGCCGCGCCGGCCGGATGGTGGTCCAGGCGGCCGATGCCAAGTTCTCGGTTGAGACGGCTCGCTCCAAGCAGGTCAGTGCCGCGGTCCTCCAGGGCCTCCTCGGTCTTGGCGAGTTGGTCACGGGTCTCATCGGTGACCTCGACCCCGGAACTGAGCCGGACCTTGTCGAGGGTGTGTTTCTCTGCCCCGACTTTCCCCTCACCCATATCATGTTGCGCCGCCGGCATGGGATCGTCCGTACCACCGTGCGGCCGGATCAGGTCGTGCTCGTTCCGGTGCCTGCCGGGGCCTTCTTCCAGACGTTGGAAGGAGCACCGGTGATGGAGCCACTGGCTGGTGTGGACGCCCTACCGGTGGCGGTGGAAGATAACCTCCTCGCGGCTCTCTACTACTTTCGTCTAGCCCGCGCTGGGGTGGGGTGTTGGCTCGATGCGACGGGGCCGCTCTTGGCGTTCAATGACCGGCCCGCGGTGGACGAGGCGGCCGTCCGCGCCGAGGCGGAGCGCCGAGCGACTGGGGCCGTATCGGCCTTTGAGCTTGTTACCGCCTGGTACGACGATGTCCAGTCGGTGAGGGCGCAGCGAGCGGCCGTGGATCAGGTGGCTGCCCTGCCGCTGATGACTCGGGATCTGCGGGAGCGGGTGGCTCAAAAAGCGGGCACCGCCGGTGTCGTACCACCCTCGATCAATCAAGTGCGGCGTCGAGCTGGGGCATGGTATCGGGGCCAGCTCCGTGAGCTGATGGGACCGATGCTGCCGCCAGTGCCCGATTTCGCCGCAGCGCTTCAGGAGTTGGGACGGATCGGTGCATCCTTGGCGCCGTTGTTGGACGCAGAAGTCGATCGGGTCATCGACGAGTTGCTCGCACAGCGACCACCGGAGACGGATGGAAGTGCATCGGGAAATATCACTGGTGCTGCGGCGGACGGCGTGAGGGAGCGACCACCGGCCCGGAGCGTCGGTTAGCCTTCTCCTCCTGCCGAACCGGTTACAGCTCCAGTAGCTCTCGAGAAGAGAAGCCAACGAGCGCCGCTAGCGCGGACGAGATGATCGCGCCGGTGGCGACGGCAACCGGCGTGCCAACGTGGTCAGCGAGAATACCCATCGGCATCGCTCCCAGCGGCATCAGGCCGAAGGTGAGCATATAGGCGCCCATCACCCGGCCGCGGACGTCATCGGTGATCCGGTGCTGCAAGAGGGCGTTGTTGGTGCTCATGTAGGAAGCGCCGAGGATGCCGGCACAGACCAGGAGCGGCAGGGTGAGGAAGACCGAGCGGGATGCCGCGATGCCAACGATAACCGCTCCGTAGGCGACGGTCATCAAGATCAGTGTTCGTCCCGCTCCGGTGAAGTGGCGCCGGGCGGCGGTCATTAGGGAGCCGATGACGGCACCTGAACCTGATGCCGCCATGAGGAGACCTAACCCGCTCGGCCCAATCCCCAGGATGTCCCGTGCGAAGACCGAGAGAAACTGGATGTAGGGAAAGACGAAGAACGTCGGCACGCAGGCGAGCAGGAACAGGCCGCGCAGATCCGGCCGTCGTGCGATCAAGCGAATGCCGTCGAAAACGCTGCGTGGACCTGGAACAGTCTGGCCCGGTTTTCGCGCAGGC
>JALYMD010000678.1 GCA_030773875.1 Chloroflexota bacterium
GTCGTGACCACCGCGGCCGCGCCGATCACGGAGATCGCCAGCACACTGAAGAAGACAGTCCCGAGGTGAGATTCCGCGAGCCGCCAGCGCAAACTACGCCGGCACTTCCGCTCGTAGGCGACGATGAGCGGCCAGATCGTGGCGTAACGCAGAAACCGGAGTCGATGCACGACAGCCTTTAAGCCTGACCAGGGTCCCATAGGCACCCTCAATGCACGGTGATGGAGAGGGGCGTCAGCGGTCGAAGTGCGAGCGGCATGGTGGGGAAACGGGAGCACCGGGGGATCGGCCGTCGCCCCGGATGGGTTACGAGCCGGCGGTAGCCGACTGCTTCACCTGGAACTTGTAGCCGATGCCCCAGACCGTGCGAATCGCCTCCGCCTCGTCGCCTAGCTTCTTCCGCAGCCGCTGGACATGCGTATCGACCGTGCGGTCGGTCACGTAGACATCGTCACCCCACACCCGTTCAAGCAGGTAGTCCCGGCTGAAGGCCCGCCCAGGATTTTGGACGAAGAGGGCGAGCAGATCGAACTCCTTGGGGGTCAGTTCCAGTTCCTCGCCGTGGGCCGTCGCAGTGCGCATCGTCAGGCTGACCGCAATCGCGCCGTCGCCGGCCTCGATCATGTCGGATGGGGCATCCGGGGCGGGGGCCGCCGCTGCCTCCTGGTTGATCGCGATCCGGCGCAACATCGCCCGGACGCGGGCCAGAAGCTCTCTCATCCGGAACGGCTTCGTCAGGTAGTCGTCGGCACCCACTTCCAGGCCAAGGACGATGTCCGTCTCTTCACCCCGGGCGGTGAGCATCAGGATCGGGGTGACGTATCGCTCTCGGATCTTGCGGGCCACGGCGATGCCGTCCAGCTTGGGCAGCATCCAGTCCAGGATGACCAGATCCGGCTCCACCGAGCGGACGGTGTCCAACCCGACTTGCCCGTCGAACGCCTGGTAGACCTCGTGGCCTTCCTGGCGCAACTGACGGGTGATGAGGTCGTTCAGATCGGCTTCGTCTTCAACGACAAGAATGCGTCCCATAGATGGAGTATCCCATCCCGTGGCATTCAATGCACGCGCGGTTGCGCCGTCGGCTGCGTCAATTTGGATCGGGAACATCGTCACCCGATCGAGGGGTCGAACCATCAGTCCTCCTAGGTCGCCCGACCGGTCGGGCGGCCTCCATGGTTGATACCTTCGCGCAAGCTGCTATCCCCTCGCTCCCGCCCAGGTGCGCCGAGCGATGGGCTGCGGATTGAGTAGCCCCCCAGCCAACTCTGCAGACAGCCAGGCCGCGCCGTTGACCAGGTGCAGCGACACCAGCGCGGCCACTGGAGCTACCGCCACGCAGATGAGGGCCTTCGAAAGACTGTCCACCTGGATTGCGTCTAGGAAGAGGCCAAATCCCTCCATGCGGTAGAAGACCGGCGCCCCCAGCAGGCTCGCTGGCAGGAGGAAGCTGACGCTCACCACGACCAGCGAGAGAATGCCCAGTGGCAGCTTCACGACCAGGAAGGCCAATCCGCGGAGCGTGTCAAGATCCACTGCCCGTTCCCGCAGCCTGGTCCAGCGTCCAGTGTCGTCGCGATCGAGGGGACTGAACTGTGGTGTGACGGGCTTGCCGAGCAGGGCCGTTGCCAGCCGTGCCTCGAATGCGGCGAGCGCTCGCGTCGCACCCAGGAGAGCGAGCGGGATAGGGAGTCCAGCCAGTGCGAGCGCGGCGGCGACCGGGATGGCGACCATCCCGAGAGCGGGGTGCTCGTCAAACAAGTAGCCGGAGACGGTGGTCAGGGCACCGGGAACCAGGAGGAAGCCGACGACGATGAAGCCCAGATAGGCGATACCAAGTGGCAGGGAGAGAAGCAGGTAGCCGAGGTTCCGATACGTCTGGCGCTCCGCGGCAACCGCGAGTAAGGCCTCTGCCGCGTCGGTCTGGTCGTGGGAGGAAAACTGGCTCATCGACGGATCTCCGCGAAGGGATCTTCCGCACGCGACGATCTGCTGATCAATCCGGACACATTCTTATGATGGGCTGGAGATGTCACCCGCGTTTCGCGAGCGTGTTACGAAAGTGTCACGGCGTGACCACCGAAGCTGGCAGCAACGTCCCAGACAGCACGAGGGGGGTGAGTTGCCATCCGGCACAACCGGCCGACCTCGGCTGGCCTAGGGCCCCGCCAGCAGCGATGGTGGAGCGGGTCCGTGACCGGGGCGCACGGCAGACCATGACGGCGTGATGCGGTCACGAGCGGGAGGCCGACGACCTGATGGGAGGATGCCTTGCGGCCGGTGCGGCAGCCCTGGATGGTCGAAAACCGGCCGCACCGGAGCCGTGACATGACCCTGGGCAAGGACGCGGCCCGCCCGGATCATCCAAAGACCTGGCGGCACTGTCTCTCTGACCTGGACGAACGCCGCGTCGAGGATCGGAGCAAGCTCGGGACGTTGAGCCGGCCCAGGAATGATTAAATCTTTACCAAAGAACCCATATTTGCAGAGATTAGAGGTCCGGCGCGGAACGCTTGGTGCTGCGCGCCTCCTTGGACGCCGCCTCATCGGCGGCTGTTCGACGATCGGGAGCCTGCACTGACCTCAGGGAGAGACGCCGTGGACGCTGAGACACTCTTTGCCCAGTCAGTCTCCACCCCTGAGGCCACCATCGACCGCGTCCGGCGGGACCTCCTGGTGGAGTGGGCAGGACTTGGACCTCCGCCGCGGGAAATCACCCAGGCCGCTGAGGCGAGCGTTCGTGCGCTGTGGGACAGCAAGGTCAAGCTCTTTGTGCCGGTGCTGGCGTTACGCGCCGCCCGTTCGAGTCTAGGAAACACGCCGCTCCGTTGGACACCCGCTCGGCTTGCCCCGCTCCCCGTGCCGGATCCGGCACTGACCACTGCACTCGATCCTCAGTGCGAGGCGTTGGACGTCACTGATGACAGCCTGGACGTTGCCGGCGACAGTCTTGACCTGTCCAGTGACATGCGCGTGTGAAGGGGAGGGGGCGGCCGGCCGTCTGAAGTGGCATCAGCACGTGGACGCTCCCACGCCGGAGCCAAAGCGGTACAGAGCGCCCCTAATGGCGTTGTCCGGCAGAGCGCGTCGTAGCGAGGAAGTTCGATCAGCTCTGAGTCGCGGAGCGGCTGAAGCGCTACCGTCGCCGTGCAGGAGCGGGAGATCGCACCGCGGGGGTCGTTCCCGTCCGCTTGACCACTTAACCCGAGAGGACGCTGAGCAGACGGCGGCCGATGACCGAGCGCGGCGCGCCCGAGCGCAGTTCGCGGACATCCACTACCCGTGCCCCACACTGACGACAGTGGCGAAGACGCCGGCGCACAGGCCAAGCACCCAGTGTTCCCTCCACCATCTGATGCACGGTGACGAGGGTACCGGTGGACTCGCACCGAGGGCAAGCCGCGCGACGCAGGTGATGCAGACCACCAAGGGCAGCGCTCATGCCGCCGAAGGTCAAAGCCATCCCGACGATCTCCACATTCGCCCCCTGTCCATCCCTGAGCGATCGCCCACCCACTCCTGCCGCTACCGTAGGTCAGATCGGACACCGGGTGGTTAAGGTGGTATTGCGAGACGGGTTGGGGCAACGGTCAGGGCAAGGCCGACGCGACGGCTTAGAGCGACCGGCAATAGGGAGCAGGTGGGGCAGGCGCGGGCCGGCGAAGATAGAGGTGCTTGGACTCTGTCTCGCTGGAGGTTCCCGTGCCTGCCGTGCCAGTATCGCTGTTGGAGCCCGT
>JALYMD010000679.1 GCA_030773875.1 Chloroflexota bacterium
ACCGGGCCATCGCTACCCGGTACGAGAAACTGGAGGAGACCTACCATGCCTTGCTCACCCTCGCTGCCATCCGGCTCTGGTTGCCCGTTTGAAGACACACCCTAGGATCGGGTCTGGCACAAAGCCATGGCGAGATACGCACCGGCACCTCCTTGCGCCGCCGTAGGGGCGAGGTTGCGGTTAAAGCCCGTTATGGACTTGGTATGCTCAGGGCATGGAGCATTCGCCTAGGAGGGCAGATAGGGCCATCGGTCGGATCTTTCCCGTCAAGCAGCAATCGCGAGGACCGACGGGCCAAATAACTCAGCGTCGGCTTTTGAGCAGAGCAGATTGCGGACGATACTACGGCTCTCCTTCGGCCACTCAAGACTCAAGATCGACTGATCCGACTTCCTCGCCGCTGGCTTGGGAGGCGGCAGCGTCCCGCGGCTGGCTATCCGGCCCCGCGACAGGTAAGGCCACGATTCGCCGTCGGTCCGACTTGGAGATGCGCTGCCCCAAAGGGATTTGAATGATTAGCGAGAAGACAGCTGAACAGTCACGCCAGATGGTGGACGATATCTACCGCGCCGAATCCCGGCGCGTCTTCGCCACTCTCATCCGTCTGCTCGGAGACTTCGACCGAGCCGAGGACGCGTTGCACGACGCCTTCGCGGCAGCGTTGAATCAATGGCCAAGGGACGGCATACCGGCCAATCCCCGGGCCTGGCTCGTCTCGACCGGCCGCTTCAAGGCCATCGACGGCATCCGGCGCCGCGCCCGGTTCGACGCGTCGCTGGCGGCGCTCGCCGAGCAACTCGACGCCGATGCCGATGCCTTCGACGCGCTGGACGAGGAGAGTATCGAGGACGACAGGCTGCGGCTGATCTTCACCTGTTGCCATCCCGCCCTCTCGCCGGATGCCCGCATCGCCCTGACCCTGCGCGAGATCTGCGGCCTCACCACCGAGGAGATCGCGCGCGCTTTCCTCACCGCCCCGTCCACCCTCGCCCAGCGGATCGTGCGTGCCAAGGCGAAGATTCGCGACGCACGGATCCCCTATCAGGTGCCTGCGCCGCCCGATCTGCCGGACCGCCTGGACGCCGTGCTCCACGTGATCTACCTGGTCTTCAACGAGGGGTACTCTGCCTCCTCGGGCGGGTCGGTGACGCGGTCCGATCTCTCCGGCGAGGCGATCCGCCTGGCGCGGCTCCTCAACAAGTTGCTTCCGGAACCCGAAGCGATCGGACTCCTGGCACTGATGCTCCTCCACGAATCGCGCCGCGCGGCCCGCACCTCAGCGGACGGGGACCTGATTCTGCTGGAGGACCAGGACCGCTCGCTCTGGAACCGGGACCAGATCGCGGAAGGCACGGCGCTGGTGGAGCGGGCGCTGCTGTCGCGTCGCTTCGGTCCCTACACCCTCCAGGCGGCGATCGCCGCGGTCCACGCGGAGGCCCCCACCCCCGCCGCGACCGATTGGGCCCAGATCGTCGGGCTCTACGACGTGCTGGCGCGGGTGGAGCCGTCGCCGGTGGTCGGGTTGAACCGCGCCGTGGCGGTCGCGATGCGCGACGGACCGGAGGCCGGTCTTGCCCAGATCGACGCCATCCTGGTCCGCGGCGATTAGGCCGACTACTACCTGGCGCACGCGGCGCGGGCAGATCTCTGCCGCCGCCTGGGCCGCACCTCGGACGCCCGTGCCGCCTACGAACGGGCGCTCGGCCTCACCCGCCAGGAGCCGGAGCGCCGGTTCCTTGAGCGCCGTCTGGCCGCCCTGCGGGGCTGAACTCCCTCTACGCCGGTTGCTCACGCTCGGGGGACCCGCTGTCGATTTCGGGCTCCGCCGAACGACGACTTGGTGTGGCAGCCGGTACGGGTTCACTCAGGAGTACGTCATGAAGTTTCGCGCCGTCCTCGAGCTCGGCGGCAAGACCGCCACGGGCATCCGGGTTCCGGCGGACGTGGTGACCGGCCTCGGGGGGAGCAAGCGGCCGCCGGTCCACGTCACGGTCAACGGGTACACCTATCGCAGCACCGTCGGGTCCATGGGCGGGAAGTACATGCTTCCGGTCAGCGCCGAGGTTCGCGAGCACACGGGCATCGCGGCCGGCGACGAGGTGGACGTCGATCTCGAACTCGACACCGAGCCCCGCGAGGTGACCGTGCCGCCCGACTTCGCGGCCGCGCTCGACGGTAACGCGGACGCCCGGCGCTTCTTCCAGGGGCTGTCCTACAGCAACAGGCGGCGGATTGTGATCTTGATCGAGGACGCCAGGACGGCCGAGACGCGGGACCGGCGCATCGCCAAAGCGGTCGCCACCCTGCGCGAAGGCCGCGTCTAGCGACGAGTCGCGTTCGGACCGCGCCCGCCGGTGCCGACCTTTCGGACCCGTCAGCACGGGCGCCGGGAAGAGCCCAGCGCCGCCGCGGGTAAGCCGAGTTCGCGTCGACCCTCTCGATGGGATAACGGCGGCTGGGGCTTCGGCGTCTCCATCGTGACCCGGCGCGACGACCCGTCGTCGACCCCCGGTCGCTGCGGCTGGGACGGCGGGTTTGGCCCCTCCTGGTACGCGGATCCCAATGAGGACCTGATCGGGATCCTGATGACCCAGCGCGTCTGGGATTCCCCGGAGCCTCCGGCCGTCCTCCTCGATTTCTGGACCTCGGTCTACCAGGCCATCGACGACTGACCTGCCCCATGGCGGGCGACGCAACGCCGGCGGTTATCTATGAACTCGACTCGGGAGGGGGTAGCGAACAGGCGTTCCAGTACGTACACTAGATTCGCTCGCTACAACCGGCCGTCGCGCACCCGTTCGGGATCGGGGCGGCGGGAGGCGCTTGCGGGTTCCGCTCGCACCGGGCTGGCGGGGAGCGAGCAGGCGAACCTCGGGGAAGATTCTCTCCTCCGAATGTCGATTTGAGCCCCGCTCGTTCGACGACTTGGTGACGGCCACCCCGCAGGCCGGTGTCTCGACAGCGCAGGAGGAAGCGATCCATGAGCGGGGTACGGGTTCTGGTTGGAACGCGCAAGGGCGCGTTCATCCTGACAGCGGACGGAAAACGCGACCGCTGGGACGTCAGCGGCCCCCACTTCGGCGGCTGGGAGATCTACCACCTCAACGGCTCGCCGGTCGATCCGAACCGGATCTACGCATCGCAGTCCAGCGGCTGGTTCGGGCAGACGATCCAGCGCTCCGACGACGGCGGCAAGACCTGGGCGCCGGTCGGGAACCAGTTCGTTTACGACGGGATCCCGGGCACCCACCAGTGGTACGACGGCACACAGCATCCCTGGGAGTTCACCCGCGTCTGGCACCTCGAGCCCTCGCTGACGGATCCGGACACCGTCTATGCCGGCGTGGAAGACGCGGCCCTCTTCCGCTCCGGCGACGGCGGCCAGACGTGGGAAGAGTTGTCCGGCCTGCGACAGCATTCCTCCGGGCACCGCTGGCAGCCGGGCGCCGGCGGAATGTGCCTGCACACTATCGTCCTGGATCCGAGCCATCCCGATCGGATCTTCATCGCCATCTCGGCCGCAGGCGTCTTCCGGACCGACGACGGCGGCACGACCTGGCGGCCAGTCAATCGTGGGCTGCGGTCGGAGTTCATGCCCGACCCGGACGCCGATGTCGGCCACTGCGTCCACCGCATCGCGATGCACCCTTCCCGCTCGGATGTCCTGTTCATGCAGAAGCACTGGGACATCATGCGCAGCGATGACGCCGGTGAGTCGTGGCACGAGGTCAGCGGCAACCTGCCGAGCGACTTCGGCTTCCCGATCCAGGTCCACGCGCACGAGCCGGAGACGATCTACGTCGTCCCGATCAAGAGCGACTCCGAGCACTACCCGCCTGATGGGAAATTGCGCGTCTACCGCAGTCGGACCGGCGGCAACGAGTGGGAAGCGCTCACGAACGGCCTGCCCCAGCGCGACTGCTTCGTCAACGTCCTGCGCGACGCGATGGCCGTCGACTCGCTCGATTCGTGCGGCGTCTACTTCGGGACCACGGGCGGGCAGGTCTACGCGTCGGCCGACGCCGGGGACACCTGGAC
>JALYMD010000680.1 GCA_030773875.1 Chloroflexota bacterium
GCCACCCTGCTGAGCTGCGTGTTCCATATCAGCATCAACGACGTGGTGGTGCTGTAGCCGTGGCAGTTGCGCTTGGGACCCGGCGACGCGGATCGGTCGGCGGGCTGGTCGTCGGCCACCGGCTCCGGGACTTCGACCCCTACATGCTGATTACCACGCTTGTCCTCATGGCCTTCGGCGTAGTGGCCATCTGGAGCGCTTCCGGACGCGAAGCGGTCACGCCCGGCAACCTGGGTGCCAAGCAAGCGCTCTACGGCATCCTCGGTCTTGCGGTCATGGCGTTGGTGGCCGGATTCGACTACCGGTTCCTTGCCTCGTTCGCCTGGATGATCTACGGCGTCGGCATCGCGTCGCTGGTTCTCGTCCTTCTCAAGGGCGAAATCGTCGCGGGCGCGCAACGATGGTTCGTGATCGGCCCCATCTCGATCCAGCCGTCGGAGTTCACCAAACTCGCAACCATCATCGCCCTGGCAGCCTTCATCTCCTCGCGGGGCGCGGCAATGCGGGAGCTGGGCAACTTCCTCGTGTCGTTGGGGATTGTGCTGCTGCCGATGGCGCTGGTGTTCCAGCAGCCAGACCTCGGGACAACCTTAGTCCACGGTGTGATCTGGGTTTCGATGATGCTGGTGACCCAGACCCGCCGGCTCTACTTCGCGATTATGGCGATCCTCGCCGCGCCTGCCTTTGCCTTCGCCTGGGAGTTTGTCTTTCACGAGTACCAGAGACGGCGGCTGCTGGTCTCGTACAACCCGGACCTTGACCGGCTCGGAGAGGGATACAACATCCTCCAGGCCCGAATCAGCATCGGTTCGGGTGGTTGGTTAGGCGCAGGTCTCGGCGGTGGTTCCCAAAGCCAGTTGGAAATGCTGAAGGTCCGCGAGTCGGACTTCATCTTTGCCCACGTCAGCGGCATGTTCGGTTTTCTCGGGATGCTTGCGCTCTTTGCCTCGTTCGTTATTCTGCTTTGGCGCTGCCTCCGGGTCGTCGAGATCGCGCGGGACAGCTTTGGGCAGTGCTTAGCCGTTGGCGTGAGTGGGGTGATGTTCTTCCAGGCCTTCGTCAACATTGGCATGAATGTCGGTCTGATGCCGGTGACGGGCATTACCCTCCCGTTTGTCAGCGCGGGATCATCCTCGGTCTGGACCTTCTTGATGGCTCAGGGCATCCTTCAGTCCATCCTAATGCGCCACCGCAAGCTCGCCTTCCAGGCCACCTGACGAGGGTCAGAGGCCAGAAGTCAGACGCCAGAACCAGCGTGGGGCGGAAATCAGCGCTCCTGCCGAGGAGATTGGCGAGCCATGACGCCGCCACCCCTTCCTAGACCCTGGTATTCGATATCTACCCACTGATCTCTGGCGTCTGACCTCTAGCCTCTGGCGTCTACTCCTCTCGTTGGGCGTCGTGGATGATCTGCTCAGCCAGATCCACCACGTCGCCCCCGTCCGTCCCGGCCACCGGAAGCAATTCGACCTCGACTGTCGCTTCCCTCGCTTGCAACCCACTATCGTCAGGGGCGGTTTCGTACAAGAGATGGTAAAGGCGCTCTCCGTTCTCGCTAGAGTCCGACACCACCTTACATTGAGCGGCCCGGAGCCCGCGGTCGTTCAGAAACGCCAGCAGCAGGTCCAGGGTCCGGAAGCTCTCTAAGCTCCACATCAGCTCACCTCACGTTCCTATCATGCCGACTGGCTCCTCTAACCCAAACCCGCGCTCGCGTGGCAGCAGGACCGATGGGTGAAGGCTGTCAGGGCATCGGCAGGGCCCTAATATTCCCGGCTGCTGCTGCCGTCAGCCCGACCTGGTGTCTTTCAGATCAGCACCGCTGTTGCGGAGTTGTCGCGCCTGGTCGTACAGCGAAGCGCGTGGCAGGCCGGTGATGGCAGCAGCCTCCCGCGCCGCCTGACTCGGCCCCAGCCCGGCCCTCAGCAGACCGATGAGAATCGACCTCGCGTCATCCTCCCCTGCACCGGTCGCTTCCGGCGCCCCAACAACGACCACCACCTCGCCGCGCACCTCCTGGCCGGCATAGGATGCGGCCAGGACCGAGAGAGAGCCTCGCCGCGTCTCCTCGTGCACCTTCGTGAGCTCGCGGCTCACAGTGGCAGGCCGGTCACCGAGAACCTCGGCGAGCTCGGCGAGCGTCGACCCGAGGCGGGACGGCGCCTCGAACAGCACGACCGGATACGGGCTCGACGCCGCGTGGCCGATCGCGATGCGGCGCTCCGGCCCACGCCGTGGCAGAAATCCGAGCGCCAGGAACGGACCGGGAACGAGGCCGGAGACGCCGACAGCGGCAATCAAGGCGGACGGACCAGGCACAGCCGTGATCGAGAAACCTGCCGCCGCCGCTGCCGCGACCAGATCATGGCCCGGGTCGGAGATGCCAGGGCTACCGGCGTCGGTCACGAGGGCGAGGTCGCCGGACGCGAGCGATTCCAGCAGTTGCTCCCGCCGGGATCGCTCGTTATGGGCGTGGTAGCTGACCAGCGGCGTCGAGATCTCGAAGTGCCGGAGCAACCGGCCCGTGTGACGGGTATCCTCCGCAGCGATCAGCGGCACCTCCCGGAGCACACGAAGCGCCCGCGCGGAGATATCCTCAAGGTTGCCAATCGGCGTCGCGACAAGGTAAAGAGTACCCATGACCTCCGCTTGAGCGCGGCGCCGCAAACCGGCTATACTCGTGTACGAACATCCACCGCCAGCGCCAGCACAACCATCGGCACCGGGTCGCGTTGGCCGGCACGACCCCGAGCGGGAGGCCCCGACCCGATGAGCGCCCCGTCTCTCTTTGGCTTCGAGACCCCGTCCATCCAACCTAACGATCCGCCCGGAATAGAACGTGAACCCATGGCGGAGGCGGCAGCTCCAGCGGGAGTTGGCGGAAGCCAGACGCAGTCATTGTATCGGAAGTACAGACCCCAGACGTTTCAAAGCGTCGATCTTGTCGGCCAGGAGCACGTCGTCCAGACGTTGCGCAACGCGATCCTGCTCGACCGCATTGCCCATGCCTACCTTTTCTGCGGTCCCCGTGGAACGGGCAAAACCACCACTGCGCGGCTTCTGGCAAAAGCGGTCAACTGCCTTGACCCTGACCCACTTCGCCGGCCATGCAACGTCTGCGCGAGTTGCCGGGCTATCGCGAGCGGTGCCGCGACCGACGTGATCGAGATCGACGCCGCCAGCAACCGCGGTATCGACGACATTCGCGATCTGCGAGAGCGGGTCAAATACGCACCGACCCAACTCAAGACCAAGTTCTACATCATCGATGAGGCCCACCAAATCACTGGCCCAGCCGCCAACGCCTTCCTCAAGACGCTGGAGGAGCCTCCAGGCCACACCAAATTCGTCCTCGCCACGACCGATCCAGAGGAGTTGCTGCCAACAATCGTCTCGCGCTGTCAGCGGTTCGACTTTCGGCGGATCGCCCTCGCACCGATGGTCGAGCGGCTGCGTACGGTGGCCGCCGCGGAAGGGCTGACAGTGGAGGAAGAGGCCTTCGCGGTCATTGCCCGCCACGCCACCGGGAGCCTTCGTGACGCCCTCGGCCTCCTTGACCAA
>JALYMD010000681.1 GCA_030773875.1 Chloroflexota bacterium
CTTGGTTCATCCCGCATCCTCCTGCCCGGATCATCGCCCCCGCCTCCCTAGCGCCCGATCCGCCGCACGAGGGCGATCGCCCCGAGCGCCGCTGCGGCATTCAACACCCGTTTGCGGTTGGGGTGCAACTCGAGGTGGCGGGTGTAGAGGCTCGTCGACTTGGACATCTGGCCGAACGCGCCCGTCGTCGCGTCGCTGCCAGGCATCGGCGCGAAGAGGTTGTCCTGACCGTTGTCCGGCCGGTTGGTTCGCTGCTGCTTGAACATCCGGCCGTTGCGGAGCATGTACCAGTCGACCAGGGCCGGGCTGACCCGCTCCCCCATCACCATCAGCTTGCCGCCCCCACCGACGACGATGTCACGGCGTGGGTGCTCGGCGGCGAAGAGGATCGCCTCAGCGACGGCCCGCGGTTCGTAGATCGGCGGGATCGGCTTCGGCATCGCTCCCAGCTTCGAGCGGGCGTGACGAAACAGCGGCGTGTTGATCGAGGATGGCATGACCAGGGTGACGGTGATGCCGGGGTGATCGCGTGCCAGCTCCAGCCGCAGCGCCTCCGTGAACCCCTTGATCCCGTGCTTGGCCGCACAGTAGGGGGCCTGGAGCGGGACGGCGCGCTCGGCCAGCGCCGAGGCAACGTTGACGATCGTGCCCTGGCCCTGCTCGATCAAGTGGGGCAGCACCGCCTTCATCCCGTAGACCTGGCCCATCAGGATGACCTGGATGACGCGCTCGATCTCCTCGATGGTCATCTCCTCGACGCGGGCATACGCACTGACGGCGGCGTTGTTGACCCAGGTGTCAATCCGCCCGAAGCGCTCGACAGCGGCCTGGGCCAAGCGATCCACCGATGGCCACTCGGCAACGTCGGTCACCACCACCTCGGCCGCGCCACCGAGGCGCTCGACCGCCATCGCGACCTCGTTCAGGGCCGCCTCATTCCGCGCCGCGAGCACGACCGAGGCGCCCCGCTCCCCCAATTCGATTGCCGTCTCCCGGCCAATGCCGGAGGAGGCACCCGTCACGACGACGACCTGATCGCTCAACACCCGCGGCATGACCCCCTCCGTCGGGTTCGCCATCCCCGCCACATGCCGGGATAGCCTCTCAGATTGACTGGCCTACCCACGATCACCCCGGCCGCACTGCCACCCGAACAGGGTGCCGTAGGCGAGGTGGCCGACCAGGAAGCCCATGGCGCTCTTCGGGCCGAGCGCCGTGCCGCCGAAGCCGGGCATGGCGAGCACGTCGCGCTTCGGGTGCTGCTCGCTCGCGGCGCCCGTGACGAGGGTGGCGAGCGCCTAGTGGATCAGACCCCCCACCGCCCCGGTCTTCCAGCCCGGCTGCCCACGACCCGCCGCACCATACAGGATCAAGCAACACATTCCTCCTGCATGACGCGGGCGCGAGGCTCAGCCTCCCTGGCCGCCCCCCTGCTCCTGCGCCTGCTGCTGGGCTTGCTCTGCCCGCTTCTCGGGCGGCGGGATGCGTTTGATCGTGATCTCATAGGCGGGGTGGAGGAAGTCGGCGAGGGTGATCATAGCGAAGGCACTGGCGACCAGGCGAGTTTCACGAGGCCGGAGCACCAGCCCGTAGGTGAGGAAGGCAGCGACCCACTGCCCCATGCAGTAGGGTCAGGTGAACAGTTCGCCGAGCGACCGCTGCAGGCCCTCGCCCCGTGGCTTCTCGCTCACCTCGCTCGGGGCGGTGGCCGCGCCCTGATATTCGGTGAAAGGAGCGCGGTAGAAGCTCGTGACCCAGTCCTTGGTCATCAGCCGGCTCAGTTTGTGGGTGGCCACCCCTAGGAGCAGGATATCGCCGGGGCTGACTCGCTCCGGAAGCGAGTGGCCAGACTCCTTGCTGCGCAGCAGGAAGGCAGCGAACAGCGCGTTGTAGGCCCCGGTCAGGGCCGCATAGGACGTGAGGGGCCGGGGCTCCTGACTGTAGCCGGTAAAGAGGTCGCGAATCGCCATGGGATACCTCCTGATCGTCGACGCCGACCGTCCTTGACGGTCGATGCTCTGCATCGTTGCCAGGGGCGGCTCGCCCCCTCATCGCGTTGTGCGACCTTCGAGCAGGTCCTTGAGGTTGTGCGAGTGCTCGGCCTCCCGCTCGTTGCGCCGCTCCAGGTAGGCCCGGTCGGCCAACTCCCCCAGGACCCCGCCCGGGAGCTCGTAGTCGAGCTCCAGCTCCACGCGGCAGCCGCCGTCGGTTGGAACTACAGTCTGCTTCATCGCCAGCTGCCCGCCACCCGGGGCGGTTGCCTCGTAGGCGACGTGACGCGGCAGCTCCAGCTCCGCTACCCGCCACTCACTTTCGAGGTGACGGCCGGCAACCCGGACCGTCTGCCGGAAGGTGGTGCCGTTGCGGAGCGGCGTCTCTGGCACGTCATGGGTCTCGACGACGATAGTGGCCCAGTCGGGCAGCCGGTCCAGGTCGGTGATCACGTCGAACACCTCCTCCGGCTCCCGTTCGATCTCAATGTGCCGCTCGATGCGCGCCATGTCGGCGTCTCCCTTGCGTACCTTGGTCCGGCGTCACGCAAGCCGGTGCAGCCACGAGACCGTCCTGGAGCGCCGGGCGAACC
>JALYMD010000682.1 GCA_030773875.1 Chloroflexota bacterium
GTCAAGGGCTTCGGACCCAGCGAGTCGGTCAAGCTGACCTGGCTCACTGCGACCGGCCCTCTCCTCGGCACCGCCACCACCGACGCCGTCGGCACCGGCAGCGTCACGATCACTGTCCCGGAGGCGCCCACCGGCTGGCGCGATTACACCGGCGTCGGGCTCACCAGCGGCGTCCGGGCCTGGGGCGCGATCCAGGTTCTGCCCCGCATGAGCCTCAGCCCGACGAGTGCCACGGCCGGGACGACCATCGCCACGACCTTGCAGGGCTTCCCGGCCAGCACCGGCGTGACCGTTGCCTGGAACCGCACCGCCACCAGCAGCGGCACCGCCGTCTGCTCCGGGACCACGACCAGCGCTGGCAGCTTCCGGTGCGCCTTCGTCGCGCCCCGGGTGGCGGCGGGGGTCTACCCGGTCGTCGGCGTCGCCGGCACCACCTCCGCCCAGGCCATCCTCTCTCTCGGCACGTCCAGCACCGACACAGCGCAGATCAGCAGCCAATCGCTCGACGAGCCAACTGCAACGGCTACCGCAGCCGCGACCGCGACCGCGACCCAAGCCGCAACGCCAACACCAACGACTACGCCGACTGCCACTTCCGAGCCCATCGCGACGGCCACACCGACAGTCGCACCAACACCGACTCCGACGCCCGCGGAGCAGGAGCTGACGGTGTCGGCAGTTTCGGACGCGAGCGTGGCGCCGGCTTTGATAGAGGCCTCACCGGAATCAGGGACCGACGAGGACCCGACTGTGCTCACGGCCGGCGGACCAGAGGGCGGGCTTGCCTTCCTCACGTTCCAGGTAACCGGGATCGAGGCAGGTACGGTTCTCGACGCTCGCCTCGTCCTCACCGGCGCCGGGGGGATCGGTGGGGTCGGTGGATCCCTGGGCGCACTGCCGGACGTGTGGATCGATGAGGCAGGGATGACCTACGACACTGCACCTGCTTACGAGGCGCCGGCGGCACTCGCCGCGGATGGCACGGCGGCCTACATCGACTGGATCGAGCCGTGGACCGAGACGGTCATCGACGTCACCGGCACCGTGCAGGCGGACGGCACGATCACATTTGTCCTCGCGGGCAGCTCCGACGCTCCGATTACCATCGCTAGTCGCGAGAGCGCCACCCCGCCGCGGCTGATCATCAAGGTTCAGCACCCGTAGGACGCTGGCAGGCACATCACACCTGGTTGCAGCGGGAACGACACCAATGTTGGTGTCGTTCCCGCTTATCCGTTCAAGGGGTCCCACGCGCGTAGGCAGCTAGGCATCTGCTCATGCAGAACTGCAGGCTCTCGGATCGAACGGGGATGCACGGCGAACGAGCGTTGCTCTTCTTCTCGAAAATTCGCCTCTGGCACCCTCGCTCGCAGGGTCTCCGCAGTTGGAGCCGCAAAAGGGGTGATCGACGTTAGCCAATGTCGCCGGGGAGACGAGGTGGGAGGGGTGGTGCCGGCCTGAGTCCCGACCGATAGCGCCGCGCGTGCGACAATAGACTCAGCGTCCCCGCTCCATGCCATCCAGGGTGGCGCCGGCGCAAGGAAGGTTGCACGGACTCTAGCAGATGCCCCTCACCCGCTCGCCAGTCCCCACTCCAGCCACTCCTCCCCGTTCAGGGCCAGGGTCAGCGAGCGGCGGCCTTCGTCGTGGGTTTCCCGCGTTCCAGTATCGTAATTACCGCCTCTATTTCGTTGGCCAGTTCGTCTCCGTCACCGGAACCTGGATCCAAACCCTGGCCCTGGCCTGGCTCGTCGTCGACGGGCTCGAGGGCTCGGCGGTGCAGCTCGGATTGGTCAGCGTCTGTCAGTTTGCTCCGGTCCTCCTTTTCGGACTACCGGCGGGGGTCGTGGCGGACCGTGTTCCCAGGCGTAATCTCCTGGCCCTTACCGCCTTGCTCGCTGGCATCCTCGCTGCCGTGCTAGCGGTCCTGGTTGCCACGAATGCCGTCCAGCTCTGGCAAGTCTACCTGCTAGCGCTCGGGCTCGGCGTGATCAACGCGTTCGACATGCCGGCACGGCAAGCGTTCGTTTCAGAGATGGTCAGCAAGGCGGATCTCATGAATGCCGTTGCCCTGAACTCGGCGCTCTTCAACGCTGGGCGGGTGGTCGGACCGGGGATCGCGGGCCTGCTCCTGGCAATGTATGGATCCGCGCTCTGTTTCGGACTGAATGCGGCCAGCTACTTAGCCGTGGTCGCGGCGATGCTGATGATGCGCCTCGCACCTGTTGAGCGTACTGGCGAGGGCCGGGCTCTGGAGCGCCTGGGCGAAGGGTTGCGGTACGTCCGGACTACCCCAGCGGTGCTGCTACCGATCGTGCTCGTAGGGTGCGTGGCCACCTTCGGGATGAACTTCAACGTCTGGATCCCGATTCTCGCGAAGGAGGACTTGGGGAGCGGCGCCCGTGGGTTCGGTCTGCTTATGTCCTCGATGGGGATTGGATCACTGGTCGGAGCCTTGAGTCTGGCCTATTTTGGGCGTCAACCACGCCGGCGACTGATGATTGGCACTGCCCTGGCGCTCGGAGTGCTAGAAGGGACCTTGGCGCTCGTGGGAGCGGTCTCCGCGCCATTGGTCGTGGCGATCCCGGTCCTGGCCGGCATCGGCTTCACCGTCAGCACGACGATGGCACTCGCGAACACGACCGTACAGACGACAGTACCGGACGTCCTTCGAGGCCGGGTCATGAGCGTCTACATGACCGTCTTCGCCGGCACGGCACCATTCGGCTCCGTGGTCGCCGGTGCCTCGGCTCACCTTGGCGGTGCCCCCTTGTCTATCGCGCTCGGCGGGGCCGTCACGCTTCTCGTGGCCGCCATCATTGGCACTAGGCGAGAGTCGGTCGACCAGGGAACGCTGCTCCTCAGTGAGGCGAGCGCAACGTCTGTTTCAGGGAGACAACCGGGGCGACCGCTCCGGCGCTCCGCTACCACTCCCCGCCTCTCCGGGGACGAATAAGCGTCCATGGGGTTCGACGGCTTCATTCTCCTGAGTCTCTTCTACGCGATCATCGGGGTCCGGGTTGTGGGCCAGATTGCGGCCCGCCGCCGGGAGATCTTCGATCTGCGCTTTACCGAGGCCGATCGGGCACTCGTTCAGCAAGCCGCATTTTTCGTCCTCGTGCCCATCTCCGTGGCGCTCCATGAATTCGGCCATGCCGTCGCGATCTGGAGTCTCGGCGGTCAGGTGATTGACTTCGGGTACTACGTCTTTGCGGGGTTCGTCAGCTACCGCGAGCCGTTCACGGACGGTCAGCGCATCTTGGTCGCGCTGGCCGGTCCGCTCGTAAACGTGATCCTCTCGGCGGTGGCAATCGCGCTCGTCGTCCTCCGTCGTCCCCCGCTGCGGGCGGCGTACAACGAACTCCTCCTCCAGTTTGCGATCCTCTCCACAGTCAACGCACTGATCTTCTACCCGCTTTTGGACCTAGTTTCCGGCCTAAACGGCGACTGGCATCAGATGTACTTTGGAGGAGTCCCTGCCCTGAGCGGTGCCATCCTGATTGGCCACCTCGGGATCCTCGGACTCGGCTACTGGGCCTGGAAGAACCCGCAGATGGCGAATCGGTTCGCCACCCTAACCGGAGCCCCAAACGGGACCGCACGGAGCCCGATGGGTCGTCTTCGGCGCGATCCTCACGCCACGCAGGGCGGCGCAGGCAGCACCTCACCTCAGGAGCGTGACCTGCGGGCAGCCGGAGCCCGCGTGGCGAGTGGCTGGCCGGAACCAGTGGAGCTGACGATGCAGCGGCACGGGCCAGAGGTGGCGCTGGTGCTTGCCTGGCGAGCCCACACTGATGTCCGGTCCGTCGTCGCCCGGGCCACGAGTAGCGGTGGGCTTGAGCTGTGGGGCGTTGTCGCACCCCAGCCGGACGTAACACGCCGCTCGGGATTCGACCCGTCTCCAGGACCGGCCATCCCCACGGCGATTCGCCGTCACCTCCACCAACGAGCGTTGCTACCAGATGTCGACGCCCTCACGCTGGAACTGCGGATGGCGATGGAGGAGGTCGAAGGGTGGGATGCCTCCATCGTTCCCGCCCCGTAGCGACCAGGAAGGCTTGAGTCTACCTGGATGCTGACGGCCAAGCGCGCCAACCAGTTAAAGGCCGTCCCCCGGGCTCGTCTTCCAAACGAAGCGGGTTTGCGTTGACGACCCAGCGCTAACCCGAGTGTGCCTAACGACGCGGCGCTGACACCGGCTCAACGACCGAGCCCACGCGGCGGCCGGCCTGCCGCCGATCCACCATCCAGAGCCCGGCGGCTGCGGCGGCGCCCACAGACGAGAAGACGAGCCACGGCAGGGCCGGCGCTTCCAGCCGCTCGCCAACCCCATAGAGGAGACCTCCGGCGTAGTTCCCGAGTCCGCCACCGATGGCGATCGAGAGCGCCCCGACGCCAAAATAGGAGCCGAGCGCAGCGGGGTTAGCGAGACTGGCGGTCACGGTCTGCTGGCTGGGGGAAGCCAAGAGGGAGCCAATCGAGAAGCCTGCGACGCACAGCAGCAGTCCAGCGATCGTGGAGGTGAGAGCGACGCCCGCCAGAGCCAACGCCATGACCGCGATCCCGAGGATCAAGATTGGCAGTGGACGGAGCCACCGCTCCGCAAGGCGAAGCAGCGGGTACTGGAGCACGATGGCCATCCCGGCGTTCAACCCATAGACCCAGCTTACGGCGTCCGGTGTTCCCGCTATCTCAGCCGCGGCCAGAGGGAAGGAAATCACCAACTGCGCCCACATGAAGAAGTAACCCATCAAGATCACGGTGAAGGTCACGAAGGGGCGGTCGTGGAGGGCAAGGCGAAGGCCGTGGGTGAGCGAGCCCCGCTCGGTCGCAAGGCTCACCGGCGGCAGCCCGATCAGGGTCAGCACCCCGGTGATAAAGAAGCAGCAACCGGCAACCAAGGCAACCGCTGAGAAGTCGACCCGCAGCAGCAGCGCCCCAACCAGCGGTCCGAGAGTCAGTCCCAGACCGCTCACGACGCCAGTCAGGGCATAGAAGCGCGACCGCTCGTGCTCGTCCGTCAGGGCGCGGATTGCGGCGGCCTTTGGCGCCTCAAACAGCGCCCCACCGAGCGCCGCCAGCGTTGCAGAAAGGAGCAATAGGGGAAAAGTGTTCGCCCAGGCCATGGCGACGAAGCCGAACCCTCGGACAAAGAAGCCGGCGCAGATCAGCCCCTTGGCGCCGAGCCGGTCCGCGAGCATCCCTCCGACGAAAGCGAGCCCCTGTTGCGTGAGCTGCCGGACGGCGAGAACCAGCCCAATCGAACCTGCCGCCCACCCGAGGTCGTTGACGTAGTGAACAGAGATGAGCGGGACCACCATGAAGAACCCGCCCCACATCAGGAACGTGTCGACGAGGATCACGAGCAGTCCTCGAGTACGTACGCGATGACTTAGGCGGGCAAGCGGGATGACCTCTGGCACGTCCGTAATCCCGTCTTCCGGTTCGAGGTAATCCCGCTTGGGGCTGCCCGCCGGACACGTCTCCGGAGGTCTCCGTGATGGCACGATCACCTCGTCGATACCTGAGTCGTCCCGCGAAGGAGCACACCGTGGAGCGTGACGATCCCCACCTCGCCCAGCTGCGATCCCTGTATCTGAGTCATCAGGAGAGCCGCGGGCTCTCGCCGTGCACGCTCAAGAATTGCCGCCAGACCCTCGACTCCCTCGCTCGCTTTGCGGCCGATCGTGGCCTCGCGCTCCACGCGTCATCGTTCACGGCCGACCTGCTGCGAGACTACCACGCCTGGCTGAAGCAGACCCCGCTCCTCTGCGTCAATCGTGGTGGTCGCCAGCGCTCCGCCGGCGGCATCGCCGCCCGGATGCGGGTGGTGCGGGCCTTTGTCCGCTTCCTCGCCGACGAAGGGTTGCTCGACGAGGCGCCGCGGGTCCGGGTACCGCGAATACCCCAGCACGCCTTCCGGGTCTTCACGGACGACGAAGTTGACGCCATCCGCTCCTGCCGTCACCTGAGCGGATCGAGCGAAGCGGCGATCCGGAACCGGGCCCTCGTCAACCTGATGCTCGACTCCGGGTTGCGGCTCTCGGAAGTGGCGGGGCTGGAGGTAGCCGATCTTCACCTGGAGGACCGTCTGGCAAAGGTGACCGGCAAGGGCGGCAAGGACCGCTTCGTTCCCTTCGGCCGCGCCGTCGCCCTCTATCTGGACGAATGGCTGGAGGTCCGCGGCCGCCACGCCGGCAGCCTGTTTGAGCTCAAGGCCCGGGGCGTGGACGCCCTGTTCCGGCGCCTGGAACGGGACCTCGGCTTCAAGATCCACCCCCACGCCGCCCGCCACTACGCCGCCACGCAGATGGTCCGCCGTGGCATGGACATCTACGCCCTCAAGCGGGTGCTCGGCCACGCCCACATCTCCACCAGCGAGGTCTACCTGACCCTCTCGAACGCCGACATCCGAGACCAGCACGAGCGGTTCTC
>JALYMD010000683.1 GCA_030773875.1 Chloroflexota bacterium
CCCCTGCTCAAGGCGGTTCACGAGGTGCGCCTCGTACCGGTTCAGCGGTTCCAAAAAGAGTGGTACCCCTGCCTCCGCCGCCGCCGGAACCAGTTCCCTCAGCTGCAGCACGAACAGGTCCCGCTCCAGATCGGCGCCCGTCGCAAGTGGGGAGAGATCCGGTAACGCCGGCCGACGGCCAGACTGCGGCACAATCAGCACGCCCGCCGCTCCGAGTTCCCCGGCGAGCCGCAATCGCTCCCGAGTCAGCTCCTTCGCCGCCGTTCGCTCCCTTGGATCGACGTCCACCAGCGTCATCCCGCCCGACACGTTGGAGACCTGAACCGGCGACTCCGCGAAAATGCCCCGGAGTTCCTCCCGAGGTAGATCGAGTGACGCCGCGTGCAATTCGATTCCGTCCAGCCCGACCCGCTCCAGCCACGCCAGCTGCTCTCGCAGCGTCGCCCCCGGCGTCATATCTTCACGCAGCGCCAGTTTCACCAATTCCCCTCCCTCGCAGCTTGACAGAACGGGATCCAACGCGGCCGAAAAGACCTTTGCCGCGCGTCGCTTCATCCTCTCACCATCGATGCCAAGGACAAAAACCTAACTGCAGACGTATCTCTTACAACGCTGGGTCCTCACTCGATGTCCACCCCTCATATCGAGAACCTATGCCAAGCGATCACCATCTAGCCGCCACCTCACCCCGATCCCATTCAGCCAAGATAAGGCCGCCCCCGCGGCCGGCCACGCACAAGTTGAGGGGTTCCGTGTCGTTGCCCCCTGTGGTAATGTGCGCGCTCCCCCCTAATGGGGTGTAGGAGTCGCAGGATTGCGTGTTCATCGCTCGCTGAACCAGCGTAGGTTGGAGTGGGGCATGCCAGGACGACATCCGCACCGGCTCAGCGACATCCCCTGCCGTCCGCCCTAGCTCCCACCCTCCTCGAAGGGCTTGGTCGACCTCGTCGACGGACGCAACCGTGACGCTGTCCCTATCGTGATCTACATTGCGGAGTCAGTGGTCCAGCGTTAAGGCAGGAGGGAACCGCCGGAATATCACCCACATGAGACGAACGGCCGATTTGCGCTGGAAGAAAGGATGTCGGACCGATGCCCAGACCCCGCCCGTCGATTCTATCGATTGCCCTCATCTTCCTGCTCTGCCTCGCCGCCGGGCCTCAGATGAGTGCCGCGCAGGATGAACAGGTCGAACTGCGCGTGTGGGACCAGTTTACGGCTCCCAGCGAAAGCGAAATCGTGGACGAGATCTACCAGGCATTCGAGGAGCAAAACCCCAACGTCACCATTACCCGCGAGGCCCTGAGCACCGATCAAATGCGCCAGACGGTGAACACGGCACTCGCCTCTGGCACCGGCCCGGACATCATCTTCTACGATACCGGTCCGGGATTTGCCGGTGTCCTCGCCGACGCCGGCTTGATTCTCCCGCTGGAGGACATGGCCGCCCAGTACGGCTGGAACGAGCGGTTCATTCCGTCGGCCATCCAGGGGTCGTCGATCGACGGACAACTCTATGGTCTGCCCCTCCAGGTCGACCTCATCGGGATGTACTACAACAAAACCCTCCTGGACGAGGAGGGCATGCAGGTCCCCCAGACCGTGGATGGGCTCGCGACATTCTGCGGCGAGGCCCGGGAGAAGGGCTACGAGCCCCCCCTGGCCTTCAGCAACAACCCCGGCTGGCAGGCTGGTCACCAGTTCTCCATGACCAGCACCAACATGGTCGGCCCCGACGCGATGCAGCAACTGCTCTTCGAGCATCAGGGCAGCTGGAACACCCCTGAGATGGTGTCGGCCATCGAGGCGTTCTTCGTCAAGCTGCGCGATGCCGGGTGCTTTAGCGATCCCAACGCACTGGGCTACGACGACGGCAATAGCCTGTTCTTCACGGGTCAATCCCTGCTGCATCCCACGGGCAGTTGGCTGGTCGGCGACATCCAAGAGAACATGCCCGATTACGAGGTCGGGATGGTGCCCTTCCCCGGGCTGGACGGCGGTGAGGGCTCCTTCTGGGTGTCGGGTCTCGGCTCGGCGTACTACATCTCGGCCCAGAGCCAGCAGCAAGAGGCGGCCGGCCAATTCCTGGATTACCTCTTCTCGCCAGAGGTGGCCACGCGCTGGGTGGAGGAGACCGGATTCGCCGTCCCGATGGCGGTGGAGACCGAGAACCTTGAGGTTTCGCCTCTTTTCAAGACGATCCTCGACGCGCTGGAATCCGCCAACAACGGCGAAATCCAGCTCGGCTACAACATCGACGTGCTTGCCCCGCCCGAGTTCAACGACGTGATGACGAACGGCTTCCAGGCCATGCTGGCCGGGGATAAGACGGCCGAGCAACAGGCAGCCGACCTTCAGGCAGCCTGGGAACAAGGGATGCCGGCCATGACCGGCACACCTGCCTCGTAGCGAACGCGCGGACACGTCGGGCCGTGGGGGCGGAGCGTTATCCGCTCCCACGGCTTCCGTGATTGGGGTCGAAGCCGATGGCTGAGATGAGCTTGGCAGCACCTCGAAGGGAATCCGGGCACGCCCGCAGGCACTGGGCGCGGTATCGCGCCGGATACCTCTTCCTCTTGCCGGCGTTCGCCCTCTATGCCGTCTTCATGATCTATCCATTCATTCAGTCCATCTACCTGAGCTTTACTGATTGGAACGGGGCCACCGCCGTCAAAAACTTCGTGGGCCTCGACAACTACACCCAGCTCTTTAATGACGAACTCCTCTGGACCGCGCTCCGCCACAACATCATCTGGGTCGTGATCGGGACGATCGCGCCGATGGTGATCGGCTTGTTGCTTGCGGTGCTCCTGGGAAATCGCCCCCGAGGCTTTACGCTCTTCCGCACCGTCTACTTCATGCCGCAGGTCCTTTCGCCGGTGGTCATTGCTCTCGTCTGGGGGTGGATCTACAACCCCGTCTTCGGCATTTTGAACGAGGGCCTCGACGCCGTCGGCTTGGAGGCAGTCTCCCGCGGCTGGATCGGTGATCCGGATTTTGCCCTCTATGCGGTGCTCGCTGCGGCGATCTGGGCCGAGACCGGGTTCGTCTTCGTCATCTTTCTTGCCGGCCTGCAAAACGTCAGCCGGGACCTTCTCGAAGCGGCGATGATCGACGGCGCGAATGCCTGGCAGCGGTTCTGGAACGTCACCGTCCCCCAGCTGGCGAACGTCATCAACGTGGTGACCGCGTTGCTCCTGATCGGCGGATTCAGTGTCTTCGACATCATCTTCGTGATGACGGGAGGCGGTCCCGCGAACGCGACGGAAGTCATCGCCACCTACACCTACAAGGAAGCGTTCACCCAAAACCGGGTCGGCTACGCCGCGACCCTCTCGCTGGTCATGACGGCGATCTCGCTGATCGCGTCAATCGTCTTCATCCGGCTTCGAGAACGGGGGGAGTCCTAAGCGATGGCCACCTCTGCCGCTAGCGACCGCAAGACCGCCAGCATCGGGTGGAGTCGCCCCCGGCTGAACCGTTCGGGACCCGCGCTCGCCAAGTACGCCGTGCTGCTGGTGTTCCTCGTCATCTTCCTACTCCCCTTCCTTTGGATCTGGTCGTCCGCTCTGAAGAGCTCCCGTGAGATCGCGAGACAGCCCTTTGGGCTGCCCACCGAGTTCCGATGGCAGAACCTCCAACGGGCCTGGACCGTCGGGCACTTCGACCAATACATCTGGAACAGCATCATCTACTGCGCGGCCATCGTGGCCGGTGTCGTCGTGCTCTCCTGCTTGGCTGGCTATGCCCTTGCCCTGCTGCCGCTCCCCGGACGGGATGCTATCCTCGTCGTCTTTCTGCTCGGCCTCATGGTGCCGTTCCAGTCCGTGATGGTCCCGCTCTACTATCTCCTGCGGGACATCCGCCTGCTCGAAACCTACTGGGCCTTCATCGTCCCGGGCATCGCCCTGAGATTGCCGTTCGGCATCTTCCTCATGCGCGGCTTCTTTCGCGGGCTACCTCCCGAGTTAGCGGACGCGGCAAGAGTCGATGGGGCCAACGAGTGGCGCGTCTTTCGCCAGGTGATGCTCCCGCTCGCCACCCCTGGGCTCTCGACCCTGGTCGTGTTCCAGTTCATGTTCACCTGGAACCAGTTTCTGATGCCGCTCGTGTTCGTGCAGCGCGACGAGCTGCGACCGGTCTCCCTCGGGACGATGTTCTTCTTCGGCCGCTACACCGCCGACCGCGGCATGATCGCCGCCGGCGTCACCATCGCGATGCTGCCCGTCGTCCTCCTCTATCTCGCCCTGCAGCGCCGCTTCATTGAAGGGATCACCGCCGGCGCCCTGAAGACGTAATCCCTCGTCTCCGCCAAGCGCCGCTTCTCGCCGCGTCGCGTCCGCTAGCGATCCAGCCTTTTCGTGACCGCATGCAACGTTGTCTTCAACCGTGACCGTCGCTCGAGCCTGACGATGCAATCACGCCCGCAGCACGCGCCGATCGAGCCGGAACGAGGAGAGCCCGCGGTGCTTCGTCTCCTTGCCCTTGCGGCGCTGCTCCTGCTGCTCGCGATTCCCATCGCCCCCAGCGTGGCTCAGGAGGGCACTCCGGCCGCATCGCTTCCTGCAGGCCCCGCACCGGGCGGGCTGGGCCGTGCCCCGCTCCCCGCCGGCCGCGCGGAAATCAGCGCCCTCTTTGCGCGGCTGCCCGAGACCGTCGCCGGGGAAGCCCGCACGGACCCGGACGCAGGTGAATCCGCCGATCGCCTCGTCGCTGCCTACGGAGCGGTCGATCCTGCCTTCGGTCCGCCGCTCTCCCTCCAGGCCCTGGACCTCTCCTCCGGTGACTTCTTCCCTCCAGACTTCACTGCCGAAGCCTTGGTGACATCCGTCGCGGGGGTACCTGACTACGGTGCCGAAGCGTTCGGCCGCGATGGGGATCTTGTCTGGGTCCGTGCAACGACCGCCGCAGGCGTCGCGGGTGACAAGCCTGGAACCCCCACCATCACGCGCCCGATCTTCACCCTCGCCTGGGGGCACGCGACGAGCCCCTGGCTCTTCACCGCCGCCGCGCCAACACCTGAGGCTCTCGACGCCCTCGTGGACGCGTTCGTGGCAACGGCCACATCCAGCCCGGCAACGGCGTCCCCCGCCGCCGCGCCAGCGACCGGAACCCCGTCAACCCCTGCCGCGAGTCCCGTGTCCACCGTCCCTGATGGCACCTTGCTTCTCTGGCCCGCGCCGGCGGAACCGCTCGACCGTTCGCGCTAAGAGTGCCTTTCATAACCCATCTGCACGAGGCAGGTGGTTGAAGCAGATCAACGCGCACCCCAAGGTGAGGAACGCGTGATGCATCTCCACTCGTCGCTCATACCGGATCGTGAGCCGCCGGTACCGGGCGAGCCAGGCCGCAACGGTGAAACGGAGGACAGATGCCGAGCGAGATTGCCGACCACATTGCCAACGTCTCCGTGATCGATACGCATACCCATCTGCCGGGCGATTATGCCTGGGAGGGACCGACCGCACCTGACATCCTCAGCGACCTCTTCGGATGGTATAGCTCGTCGGACCTGATCATCGCTGGCGCCTCGCTTGAAGCCGTTGCTCGCCTCCAGGACAGCACCAACGAGGACCTTGAGGGCCGCTTCGCTGATGTTGCGGCCGCATGGGACATGACCCAGTTCACCGGGTACGGTGAGGCGGTCCGCATCGCCGCTCGTGATCTCTATGAGATCGAGGTGGTGAGCGAGGCAACCATTCGAGCGGGGCAGAAGCGGCTACAGGCGTTGCAACGCAAAGGTGGGTGTGTCGCTCTCTTGCGCGACCGTGCGAAGCTCGATCATGTCCAGACGGATCTGGGCCTCGACGTGATCGACCTTCCCCGACCGTCCGCCGCGTTCTTCCTCCGCGATCTCTCGTTGCGCCGGTTCACCATTGGCACGATCGACGATCCCGTCATCGAAGCAGCGACCGGCGTGACGGTCCGGAATCTCGCCACACTGGAGCAGGCGATGGAGGCATTGTTTGCCCGATGTGCTCCACTCTCCATCGCGGTGAAATCCCAGCACGCCTACGTACGCACCCTGGCGTGGCAACAGCGAACGGACGCCGACGCCGAGCGTGCCGTGCAGGTGGTGCTTGGGGGCGGTCCGGGGAGCGACGACCCACAATCGGAGGCTCGGCTCTGCCTCGGCGACTGGTGCCTGGCACGCGGGGTGGAACTGGCTAGCGCATACCATCTGCCGATCAAACTCCATACCGGCTATCTCGCGGAAACGGGGCAGCTCGGCACGGCCATGCCGGTCGACCAATTGCGAGCGGGGCACCTCGCGCCACTCCTCATGGAGTATCCGAACGCGCGTTTCGTCTTATTGCACATTGCCTATCCGTACAGCGACGAGCTGATTGCCCTGGCCAAGCACTTCGGCAACGTCTATGTGGATCTGTGCTGGGCGTGGGCACTCAATCCGCTTGCAAGCAAGGACTTCGTTCGTCGGTTCCTGCATGCCGTCCCACTGAACAAACTTTTCGCCTTTGGCGACGATACGACCACGCCCTCAATGGCCTATGCCTACGCCGTGCAGATGCGTCGCTGGCTCACCAGGGCCCTTGAAGAAGAAGTGGCTGATGGCTTCATGACCACACGACAGGCGATGGGCGGGGCAACGCAGCTGCTTCGCGGCAATCAGCTGGCGTGCTTCGACATCGAGGGGCGGCAACGGGCGGTGGGTGAAGCGAGGTCCCCGTACGAGCGCCACCCGTGGCCGTACCGCTACGACAGCGTTGAATCGGCGCCGGAAGCGGCGCGTGACGTTGCGGCGTTGTAGGCCGAAATCCCGGTCATGCAGTGTATGACGATCACGTTGAATACAGCTGTGGATGCCACCTAAGGGTGCCGTTCAGAGCCCCTCTGGGGGGGGCAAGTGGTTGAAGCAGATCAGCGCACAGCCCAACGTCAGGAACGCCTGATGGATGTCGGCCCGCCGCTCTTGAGCACGAAGAGGATGCCGGTCAAACAGGCCCGGTCCGGGACGCGGGGGCGGCCACCCCTGGGCTTGGGAGGCTCGGGCGTCAGCAGCGGGGCGACGATGACCCAGAGCACGTCGGGGAGAAGGGGCTTGCTCATGGCGCTGGTTTACCATGCCGCCACCGGTTTTGAAAGGCACTCTAATATTACAGTTCCCTTTGGTCGCGGTTGTGGCGATGGCAAGTGAGCGGAGGGGGGC
>JALYMD010000684.1 GCA_030773875.1 Chloroflexota bacterium
CTTTCAGGACACCGACGATCTGTTCCTCTGAGAACCGGCTCCGACGCATACCGTCCTCCTTGGGGTGCCATTCACCCCCAGAGGACTCCCATTTTCGCCGGACCAGCTTTCGGGGGGCAGGTCACGACGGATCGATGCCGCCCCGCGCCGATGCCCACGATCCACGCTTGATCAATCCGGTGGGAATCGAGAAATCGATGGCGCTGGAGCGCCTCACGGTTTGCCTCAAGTTGGCGCAGTTGCTGTTGGGTCTTCGCAGGAAGGTCTCGAAGCTCCGTCTTCCTCGCCTCTAGGTAGCGTAGCTTCGCGTCGAAGGGTTCCTCACTCGCACCTCGCCACCTCTCTCTTGCCGCCACCAACTGAGCTTGCGCTTTGCGGAGACCATCTTCCGCTTCCTGGTGGAACGTCTTGATCTCGGCGGGATCCGCTTTCCACATGGCGACGGCGACGATCAGTGCGCCGGCGATCGTCCATAACGCGACTGCTCCACCTATCGAAAACATCATGATCCCAACGATGGCGATCACTACGAGACCGGCCCCACTCATTTTCCGCTTGCGCCGCTTCCGACCAAGTTCGACAGCCTTGGCGGAGGGTTCTACCTGAAGGGAAATCATTTGGGACCCAAACGGAAGCGGGCCGGGTGACCGCACCCCAGCGATTTGGGCCCAGACGGCATCGATATCGAAGGTTCCTTTCGACTGCCGCGTTCCAACAATGACAATGTTGAACAACGTGGTTCCGGATCGCGCCTCCACCTCGCACCAGGGGCAGCTCGAAATCGTGTTCGGAAACTGGTGGGCGCTGTTCCGACCGCACGTCTTGAACGCTTGCGCCAGGCCGATCAGCGCCTTTTCCCATTCCTGTGGCGTCGGGCGGCCGCCGTCGCGGATTGCCGTGGGAGAAAACGCGCGCTCGAACAGCGAGGCAACAGGCGCGGAGGCTGCGCTTAGGGACGGCGTGCCCGGTGGCGGAAACATTTGCCGAGACGCCGAACGGGAACCGTACGCGAACCGGAGTTCAGTGATGGCTTTCTCGATCGGCATGTCGCCTGGCCCCATGTATCGGCCGGAGAAGGGGTGCCGACCCAGGAACAGGAGTTGAAACAAGAGGACGGCAAGGCCGAAGGCGTCGTGATTCGGCGTCCGGGTGACGCCATGGAACGGGCGACCTTGGAGTTCAGGCGGGGTATGGGTTGCGACGCCGACTTCGCAATAATAGTGGCGTCCCTGAGCTACCACCTGGAAGCTGTCGCAGTCAATCAACTTGACCGTGGCCTGATCCGAGACGAGGAGGTTGCCGTGGTTGACGTCGCCGATGACATGGCCGTGCTCGTGGATGACCTTGAATGCTCGGGCGACATTAGCCGCAGAGTGGACAAGAAATGACACGCCTGCGTTCGGGAACGCCGTCATCCGGCTCTTAGGGCTGTAGAGCGTGTGGATCTCCCGAAAGCCGCTGACCTTCGGCATGAGGAGACCCGCTATTGATCCGCCTGGACGGTCATGGAGCGTGTCAATCGGCCAGGCAGCAAGAGCCAGGAGCCGGTCCGACCGCAGGCGGACCATGGTCGAAAGCTTCTCGGCCTTCACCGGGTCGAGCGCGCCATGGTACACCTTCGCGACCATGTTGGGGCGGTCCGGGACAAGGAAAACACTGCCCTCCCCGCCACGACCCAGTTCATCACCTAGACGAACGGCAACGCCTCGGTCGTCAAAGACCTTCGGTTTGGTCTTCGCGCTCATCTGCATCATCACGGTGGTCGGCTGTGATGCCAGCCGCTCGGCGGGTCGCGAGGATCAGCGTCTTGTCGTCGTCGGTGCGCTCGTTGACCGGCTTGGACTCCAGAAACCCTGCCAGGGACGACGACAAGGGTGCCGAGAATCCGGTCGGGGTCGCCCGCAGCGGTGCGAACATTGGGCGGAAGAACGGGGCATGCACGGTCTGGCTCTGGTAATGCAGGGCGAGCCGCTGGAGACCATCGCTCAAAAGAGCGACCTCGTCGATGGGCGCGTCGACGAACTCGTGGTCCAAGTGGTCTGGGGCGCCGACATCAGTAACGAAGATCGTCTGGTTCTCGTATTCGCCGCGCTGAGGCCAGAAAACCCAGCAGTATTGGTCAGGTTCCTGGCGCGGCCCGACCACGATGGCGCCGTCGCCGATTTGGAGAAAGGCAGCACCCTGCCCATCGATAGCCGCAAGAAGGAGGGTACAAGCGAAATCTCGTAGCTTCAGGGCCTTAGCATCCGCCCGGAGCAAAACTTCACGCTGGAAGTCCGTGATCATAGACTGGGCGAACTCCCGGGTGACATCACGTGTGGTGCCGCCTAATTGGAGTAACTTGACGACCTCATCACTGAGCATCGAGCAAGCGAGCCGGGACCCTGCTTCCGCCTCTGGTGCACTGCCTGCACCGTCTGAGACTACGGCGACCAACGCCGGCCCGTCGCCCTTGGTGGGCACTAACCGGCACTCGGCCGCGTCCTGACAGGGTAGGCCGGCTCGGAGGTGCGAAGTGCCGATGGCCGACGCGGCGATGCAGCGCCAAGCCGCTTGGATCACTGAGCCACCGCCCATCCACCGGGCGCTGCCGGGTTCGCCAACGGCACCGGTTCACCCGGCGTGGACCGCGACACGGAGCCAAGGGAGTTGGACAACCAGGAGAACAGGTCGCGGAACCGCAAACCACTCAGCCGCAATGGTTCCCGCACCGCGATCTGGGCAAGGATGCCCATGTTCGCACCTTCGACCCCAACAGCGAAGAACATGAACGACTTTGACTCCTCGCCGGCGCGCACGAGCGACGCTGCGTTCTGCCACGGATCGGTGGGGCCACCGTCGGTGATGAGAAAAATCCAGGGGCGGTAGTACGAGACACCGTTCTGCCGGTAGAGCTCCTTCCGCTGCCGGACTAAGTCCAGACCCTGCTCGATAGCCCGGCCCATTGGAGTGTCGGCATTCGCCGTCAGAGTCGGCGGCTGGAAGGCGTCGGCGGTCTGAAAGTCAGTGACGACCTGGACGGGTCCGAAGGTGACGACGGCCACCTCGACCCGCTTCATTGCCATGGGGTCTGCGGAGAGCTCGTCCTTGAACGTTACGAGGCCGGCGTTGAGTTCGTTGATTGGGCGTCCCGCCATCGATCCGGAAGTGTCGAGCAAAAGCAGGCACGGGCATCGAGGCTCCGGATTCTCCGCGAACTCGGCCATCGCAAACGGCACTTGGTCCCCGAACCCGTCCATCGCTGCTCCCCCGTCGCGCTCCTGCTCACCGGCGATCAGCCGTAGCACCAGCGCAAGATACCCGTCAAGTTATTAGGAGATTGCAGGATAGCAGAGTCAGATTAACGACCGGAACGGGGCCTCCCCTCAGAGCAAGGGGCGTGATTTCCCCTGGTCCTTGTCCCCACTAACCGTGTGCCACACTCTGGGCCACGCCAGGAGTTCCGACGCTCGTGGCGTCCGAAGAGGCCGTCCTTTATGGAGTCCTTCAGGTCCCTCCATGTGGTGCAAGAGCAGTTTCGTGTTTAGACCTCCACCCAAGAACTCTCGCTGCAGTCCGAGCTAGAACCGAAGCCGCCGCTTCGAGGCGCGGGACCAGCGGTGCGGCGCCGGGCGGCTGCCCATGACCTCGGGCATCGCCGCGGCCCGCTCCTGATCGGTCAAGCCGGTCCAGTTGGTCTCAAGCCAAGCCCGACGTTCCAGCTGGCGCTCCACCTGCAGCGCATCCCGGAGTTCGCCGGCGACCAGCGCGAAAC
>JALYMD010000685.1 GCA_030773875.1 Chloroflexota bacterium
TGGCCGGCTTTGGGGGTGGTCATCGGTAGGTGGCCTCGTCGGTGAGGGCGTGGACGCGCATGGCTTCGGTGCCGCGGGGGTCGATGACCTTGACGGCGACTTTGGCGTGGCGGCCGGCAGGGAAGGGGAGCGAGACGGTGCCGCTGAAGGCGGCGAAGGCGTCCGGGTCGATGACGCCTTTGAGGGCGCGGGCGAGTTTGTCCCAGGCGGTCTTATCCGGGAAGAAGGCTTGAGTGATGCAGAAGGTGCGGCCGTCGTAGTCGGTGTCGAGGAACCAGGCGGCGATCTTGTCGTGGCGGGTGCTGTGAAGCTCGTTGGTGACGGGGTCGTAGACGTCGACACCCTCCATGGTGACGGTCCAGTGGCCGTCCGGGGTCTGGTCCAGGCGGGTACGGGGCAGGGCCATGACGGTGAAGAGTTGGCTGTTCGGGGTCTGCTTGAGGAGACCGTCCATGCCGGGGTTGATGTCCGGGCGGATCTGGGCAAGGTGGGCGCGAACGCGAGGGTTGGGGTCGTCCTGGATGGTAGCCTGGGCCGCTGCATCGAAGCTGAAGCCAGCGAACACAACATCGTCGTAGTCCCGGCGGGCCGCCCAGAGCCCGTCCTCTACTTGCTTCGCTGTCACATCGCCGTACTGAGGCCCGAACGTCACAGCGACACGTCGAGGTTCGCCCCCTTCACCTAACCACTCCCCTTCCGCATGGAGGATGTCCCTGCGGAGGGGATCAAGGCGGTCGAACCGGACCTGCTTATTGCCGAGGAACGTAACGCCGTCCGCCCGAAGGAGCCGGATCATCTTGTCGAGGTAGGCGTCGGCGTTCTGGGGTTCGTTGGAGACAAACGGCACGCCCTCACCACCGGCCCCGTTCCCGTTGCTGGCGAAGGTGTCGAGGTCTTCGTCGGGCTCGTCGATGGGGGAGGGATCAGTGTCGAGGCGCTCCTCGGCGGGGAGGACGGCTTCGACGGTGAAGGGGCCGGAGACGCGGACGACGCCCTTGACGACCTCGGGTTGGTCGACGAGTTCCTCCTGCTCGGCGCTGGCGGCGATGACTGCGTTGACCTCGTCCATCTTGGCCCGCCAGGCGGCGCGGTAAGCGGCGAGGGCAGCCTGGAGGGGCTGGGGCCAATCCGGGTCGGCGTCGAAGGGAACCTGCCACTCCTCCCACTTCTCTTTGGGGAGGAGCCAGCGGCGACGGTCGGCGTCGGTGACAGCCTTCTTGCCCTCGGCGCGTTCTTTGGCGGTGAGCTTCGCAGCGAGGGCGGTACGCGTCTCAGGAGTGACGTGGGCGAGGGCCACGTTGAGAGCGGCGAGGCGCCCGGCGAGGATAGGCTCGTGTCGGGCGAAGACGGAATCGAGAGCGCTGTTTTGGGCGATGCTCTTGAGGGTGATGTGGGGGACGGTCTTGTAGTAGAAGCCGCCAGAGGGACCGGCCGATTCGTCGCCCAGCTTGAACTGATCAAAGGTGGCGCTGAGGAGACGTTGGCGGGCAATAGCAAGGGCGACGCGGGAGGTGTCGATGGTGATCCAACGCCGGCCCCACTGCTCGGCGGCGTAGGCAGTCGTGCCGGAACCGCACGTGGGATCGAGGACAAGATCACCTGGGTCCGTGGTCATGAGGAGACAGCGCTCGATGACCTTGGTATTCGTCTGAACCACGTATACTTTGGATTCGGTGAAAGCCCCCGTTTGAGTATCGGACCACACATTTGGTAAAGCCCCAACAGGAAAGTCCTTCAGAAACCTTATGTATCGAAGGGAATTGGATGTAGGCGCGGCTAATCTCCGAGCCTTAGCTAGACGAGCTATTCCGGCCTCCTGGGTAGTCCAATGCCTATTAACTGGTCTGAACACGTGTCCTTCAAACTGCACCGGGAATTGACCTGTGGCAGTAGCATCCTGAGAGGTCAGGTCTCCATGGCTGTAGATTTGAGCACCTATTGGCAGAAGTTCTGGACTAGAACGTTCTTCCGATGACATGACCCGACGAGTACCATCCAGCAGCTCAATCCGCGTATAACGTCCTCCAATATCGTCCTCGATTCCTCGTTTTTTATAAAGACGTCGAAACTTTGCAGACCTAACACTCTTTGCGTACCAAATTAGATAGTCACTATTTCTTCCAAGATAATTGGAACCAAGAACAGAAGTTGTGCGAAAACTAATGAGCGAAACGAAGTTGTCTCTTCCCATCACTTCATCCAGAACACTTCTTGCTATATGTACGTTGTCTTCTCCCATTTGCACAAACAGCGACCCACTGTCGGCAAGCAACCCACGCGCCAAGATCAGTCGCTCTCTAAGGTAGGTCAAGTACGTGTGAATACCTAACGACCATGTGTCGCGGTATGCCCTTACCACCTCCGGCTCTCGGGCCAAATCCTTTGCCTGATCCCTTACATCGCGGTTGCCTACTTCCGGCTGGAAGTTGCTGGCAAACTTAATTCCGTACGGTGGGTCGACATAGATCATCTGGACTTGGCCGGCGAGGGCTTCGCGTTTGGCGAGGGAGGCCATGACCTGGAG
>JALYMD010000686.1 GCA_030773875.1 Chloroflexota bacterium
CGCTGCCCCCATAGTCTAGCGGCCCAGGACGTCACCCTTTCAAGGTGAAGATCGCGGGTTCGAATCCCGCTGGGGGTACCAGACGGTCGCTCGCCCCGCGGCTGACGCCCCGGTGCATCTCATTTCGTTGTTCCAGTCCCCTCTGACGTCGGCCCTGACGGGAACGACCGCGCGAGGGAACCACTGTGGTGACACGTTCTTCCGTGCCCCTGCCTGACGTGGAGGAGGTCAAGCGCCTCCTTGGGTTACGTCCCCTGCCGGTCGAGGGCGGGTACTACGCGGAAAGCTATCGCTCTTCCGAGTCCCTGCTGGCAGACCAATTGCCGGCGCGCTACGGATCGCAGCGATCCTTCGGGACGGCGATCTATTACTTGCTGACGCCCGACACCTTTTCCGAGTTGCACCGTCTCCGCACCGATGAGGTGTTCCACTTTTACCTTGGCGACCCGCGTGAGATGCTTCTGCTGGCCGAAGAATCGGCTGGCCGAACGCTTCTACTCGGGCAGGACGTGATGGGTGGGATGGTGGTGCAGGCGGTGGTGCCGCAGGGCGTGTGGCAGGGTGCACGCCTCTTAGCGGGGGGACGTTTCGCGCTCCTCGGGACGACGATGGCCCCGGGGTTCGACGTGGCGGATTACGAGTCGGGCGATTGCGCCACACTGGAGCGTCTCTATCCTGCCCACGCGGAGTTGATTCGCCTCCTCACGCGGTGAATGTGGCAGCGAAGTTCATTCCCGGGCGGCGGCGAGCAGCCGTGTGAGGCCGGGATGCAGGACGCAAGCACGGACCAGGGCTGGGAGAGGTCAGCGTCTCCCAAAGATCCATGGGCTCACGCCAGGCCTCCGCTCGGACCGTCCGCACCACAATAGGTCCGACTTCCGGGGAGATTCGTCCGGCTGCCTTTGGGATCGCGGATCACGGTGGAGGCGGCATCCGTGGCATAGCAGGTGCACCCAGCGGGGATGCCGACTTCGATGTCGCCGTGAGGGCCTCGACATCACGGCTGAAGGCCGCCGTCGTCTGCCCTCTTCTACCGCCGATGATCAGCGAGGGATCGTGATGGACTGACCACCATGGTGCCCGTTGGTCCTACCACGGGTGAGTGCTATGCCATTAAGCAGGCGGAAGGCGCCGGATTAGGTACCCGGATCTACGTCAAGATCTACGTGGTTGAACGGATCCATAGCCGTTGGTTGATCCGTAGAGTGACGCGTAGTGGGGCGAGAGATCCATCGACCTGACGAGACCCCCGCTGATCTTCAAGCTTCAAGAATGATGATGACGGCCAAAGGAGTACGTCCAATGATCCTCGACTTCAAGCCCTGGATGAAACGCACGCGGTCGCCGAGCCTCCGGCCGGTGTGGTCGCCGCCACCCGCATCGGTGGCGTCACCGACCAGGCTAGTGATCCTCGCGATTCCTTCGAGGGGCTGAGCACCCGCTGCCACGCCGAGGCCGTTGCGGCAACGGTTTCACAGACAGACTCCGAACCCGCTGTGAGGTTCGGAACCCTCGTTTAGGCCGTCACCGACGCGAAACCTGGGCGCCGCTCCAACCACGAGGTTGAGGTCATGGACGATGCACCCAACCGCATTGGTGACGAGGGCTGAAGGTTCGATCTCTGGCGGGGTGGAGATGCTTGTGGGAGAAGGGCCCGGCCTCTGGACGACTGTGGGACACGGTCGGGACCGACTACCAGACGAGCCAGCACCGGCCGGCACCTCCGGAGGGCATGATCACCAGCGAGGGACGGCTCCCTTGATAGCCATGATTGAGACCTGGATTGTCGCCGTTCAGGCGATGTCGACATAGGCGGACCAGTACCAGTGTCCCGCGCTGACCGCGAGGCTACGAGGCCGTCCCACCAGGGGGCGGCCTCGTTGTTTTGGACCGGGGCAAGGATGCGACAGTCCGCCGCGTTCGTTGTGGCGGGACCGCGGGTGTTCACCTGGCAACTGCTAAACCGCAAGTGCCATTGACGGTCATTAGGCCCTATGACAGACTCCCCGGCACGGTTAGCGGACCCAGCCGCGGAAACGGAGCCGCGGATCGTCAAACGGGAGGCACCTGGCCATGCGAACCAGCCTGACGATTTCGCGGCGCACCTTCGTCGGTGCTTCAACGGCGCTTGCGCTCGGGGTCTCACCCATGAGGGCGTGGCACGTCCAGGCACAGGGTAGCGAGCTGGTTTTTTGGGACTCCAACAATTCGGGCGGTCAGGCCGAGATCGTCGAAACGTTAGCAGAAGAATTTGAGTCTCAGAAGCAGGGTGTCACCGTCGAGCACCGGGGTTTTGAGACGTCGCAGCTCGACGACCAGCTTCAGCGCGCTGTCCAGAGCGGCGAGGGACCCGACATCTCCCAGATCAACAACGGCGAGAACAGCATGGGGCCGATGGTCCGGGCCGGGCTGATCTTGCCGATGGACGACTACGCCGAGCGGTATGGTTGGAACGATCTTCTCTCCCCTGGCCTCCTTGCCCGCAATCGCTACACCGAGGACGGGAAAGCGATCGGCGAGGGGGTGCTGTGGGGCCTCTCCGCGACCGCCGAGATCGTTGGCTTCTACTACAACAAGCAGATCTTCGCGGACAACGGGGTCGAGCCACCAAAGACCTTCGCCGACCTTGAAACCGCGATGCAGACGTTCAAAGACAAGGGCGTCACGCCGTTGGTCTTCGGCAATCTCGATCCGTGGCCCTCGATCCACCTCCTCGGGGAGATCCACGGCACGATGACGTCCCGGGAGTACCTGGATAGCCTCATCTATCGATGGGGGGGGCACTCCTGGGACACGGATGAAATCAAGCAGGCGGCAGCTAAGCTTCAAGAGTGGAAACAGAACGGCTTCCTGCAGCAGGGTTTCGAGGGTATCAATCCTGACGACGCCTGGCCTCTCTTCGCGGCAGGGCAGGGCGCGATGCTGATGCAGGGTAGTTGGCAGGCGCCCGATCTCGCGGCAGAGATGAAAGAGAACGTCGGCTTCTTCCTGATGCCGCCGCGAGAACCCGGGGGAGTGGTGCTCCACGTCGGCGGCGTGGGCATCCCTTACGGCATCACCAAGAACGCGGAGAACCCTGATTTGGCCGCCGAGTTCATCAACTCCCTCGTTTCAAAGCGAGCGCTGGAGTTAATGGTCGAACAGAGCGCCCTCCCCGCTCAGACCGTTCCCCCTGAGATGATCAAGCCCGAAACCCTCGCCGGCGACCTCTATACGGCCTGGAACGAGGCTAACAAGGCTGACGCCATCGGCCACTACATGGACTGGGCCACCCCGACTTTTTACGACACGTTGACCTCGGAGCTGCAGCGGTTGCTGGGCGATCAGACGACGCCGGAGGCCTTCGCTCAGGCGCTTCAGGCCGACTATGCTCGCTTCCTCGCCGAGCAAAGCTAGCCCACTGGGCGAGACGGAGCCGGCCCTTGCCGCCGGCTCCGCCGGCCGATCTCGTGCCCGCCTGCTCGGCTCCTCCTGGGAGCCGTACCTCTACCTGCTGCCGGGTTTTCTCATTTTCGGGCTCTTCGTCGCACTCCCGCTGGTCGGCACGATCGCGCTGAGCTTCACTGAGTGGGACGGCTACGGGTCTCCCTCTTTCACTGGCCTGTCCAATTACGTCGACGCGGCACGTGATCCCCTCTTTCGGAGCGCGGCCTGGCACAACCTGCTTCTCATTCCCTACTTCGCGATCCTGCCGGCCGTCCTTGGTTTGCTGCCAGCCGTTCTCGTCCAGCAGATGAAGCTGCGCTGGGCGCCCTTCTTCCGCGTTGGGCTCTTCCTGCCATACATCATGCCCGGGGTGCTGATCGGTGTCGTCTGGCGGTGGTTGCTCAATCCCGTCTTCGGTCCGGTCAACGCGGCCCTGAAGACCATCGGCCTGACCCCCCCGACGTGGCTTGGCGACTTCCGATTGGCGCTGCCGACGGTGGGCTTGATCGGCGCCTGGGCCGCCTATGGCTTTTGCTACGTGGTCTTCTTAGCAGGTATGCAGAAGATCCCGCGGGAGCTCTACGAGGCGGCGCGGCTCGATGGTGCTGGCGGCCTCGGAGAGTTCTGGACGGTAACGCTGCCGGGGCTGCGGCGCGAGATGGCGGTGGTCCTGTCTGTCAACCTCATCAACGCCCTGCGCGTCTTCGACGTGATCGCGGCCACAACCGGTGGCGGCCCAGGACGGGAGACGAATGTCGTCGCGCTCCACATGATCGACAGCGCGTTCAAAATCAACCGGGTCGGGTACGGGACAACGCTCGCCGTGCTGCTGACACTGGCGACCCTGGTCCTTTCGTTGCTCACGTTGCGTCTGGTCGGGGGGCTGGATGACTAGGTCACGCGACAGGGTGACGGTACGATGAGGGATGGTTCTGGGCGCCTAGATGGACTTCGATCTCTAATCTGCGAGGCGTGGTCGTGATTCGGGCCAGACGCGTTTTGGCCTACGTCAGCCTCTCTCTCGGGGTCGCCCTGGCGCTGGCCCCGTTCGCGGTCACGACATTGGCGTCGTTCAAATCGACCGTCGATCTGGTGAAGGGACCGTTCCGGCCGCCCGAGGTCTGGCAGTGGCGGAACTACGTGACGGCCTGGACCGACGGCAACCTCGACCGGTTCTTCCTGAACAGTCTGGTGGTCGCGGTGATGGTCGTGATTCCGTCCGTCTTCCTCTCAGCGATGACGGGCTACGCGTTCGCTCGCTTCCGGTTCCGGGGCGCGGGTCTGCTGTTCGGATTCTTCCTGCTGGGGCTGGTGGTGCCGCTCCAGGCGCTGGTGATCCCGCTCTTCTACCTGCTGCGCGAGTTGGGATTGCTCAACTCCTACTTGGGGTTGATCCTGCCGCAGATCGCGATGAGCTTGTCGTTCGGTACGCTCTTGATGCGACAGGCGTTTGTGGCTGTGCCGCGGGAGATTGTGGAAGCGTCCATCGTCGACGGGGCGACCTCATGGACCACGCTCTGGCAGATTCTCTTCCCCCTGACCCGCCCGGTCCTCGGCACGCTGGCGCTCATGCTCTTTGTCTGGACCTGGAACGAGTTTCTTCTCCCGCTGGTGGTCTCGATCCAAGAGGAGTATTGGACGCTCCCCGTGGGCCTGCTCAACTTCCAAGCGCAGTGGACATCTAACCTGCCCGTCATCGCCGCCGGCTCGACCATCATCTTCTTGCCACTCACCGTCGTCTTCCTGATCTTCCAGCGCCA
>JALYMD010000687.1 GCA_030773875.1 Chloroflexota bacterium
CGTCACTGGCGATACGAGATCGGCGAGGAGGAGGTGGACCTCCAGTACGGCCTGGTCACCATCACGCGGACGCTGATCCCGATGGCTCGAATCCAGCACGTTGACACCCGTCGGGGACCGCTTGAGCGGCGCTTTGGACTCGCCAGCGTGATCCTCTACACGGCGGCGGGCGCGAGCGAGATCCCTGCCCTGGCCGGCGGCGTCGCGGACAGCGTGCGCGACCGGATCGCCGCCCTTGCCAATACGCGGGACGACCTCTAATCGTGACAGGGCACGCCCCTGCGCCGGGCGATCCATCCCCATCCAGCACCGGAATGACGGGTTCGCCCCATGCTCTCCCCGAGCCCTCGCCCCGTTCGGAAGATCGCGGAAGCGGCGCCGAGATGCAGGTGCCCCCCACCCCGTTGCCATCAACGGCGCAAGCGGGAACGGAGTCCGTGACCAACCCCGCGGCTCGGCCGGTAGTGGTGACTGATGACACTAGCACCATTGGGTTTGCCCCGCGACGCCTCCACCCGGCCTGGATCATCCTCACCGCTATCCAGTCCCTGCGGGGATTGGTTCTCCCCCTAGCGGTACTCGTGATCTCCGGCGGAAGACAGCAAGACGGAGCGTTTCTCGCGATCGCGGGGGTGCTGGCTCTCGGCAGTATCGGATTGCGCGCCGCTTCCTGGTGGATGTTTCGGTACGAGGTGTCGGGCGGGGAACTGCGGGTGCGTTCCGGACTGATCGCGCGCCGGGAACGGTCGGTGCCGCTCGAGCGGATCCAGGCGGTGGATACCTCCGAGAGCCCGCTCCAGCGCCTCTTCGGAGTGGTCCGGGTCAAGATCGAGACGGCGGCGGCGGGAGCGGCCGGCAGCGACGTGACCCTTGAAGCCCTATCCCATGCCGATGCGAGCGACCTTCGTCATCGCCTCTCAGCCGAGCGCTTTGGCCCCGGTTCGGGGAGCCCGATCGCCGGAGATGCGAAGCCGCAGGAGGCCGCTGGTGAACTCATCCGGACGATGACGCCGGCCGAACTCTTCGTGGCCGGCGTCACATCCGGTCGGATCGGGCCGGCCCTGGCCCTGCTCTTTGGCGCGTTCCAGTTCGCCGACGAACTCCTGCCCGACAGCATCTGGGAACCGTTGGCAATGGAGGCGCGCGGCTTCTCGCTGCGCGGCCTCCTAACACTCCTCGTGGTCGTCGGGTTGGGGGCCTGGCTGCTGGCGCTGGCGAGCACGGTGCTCACCTTCGGCGGCTTCGAGCTGCGCCGCGAAGGTGACCGCCTCCACATCGCCTATGGGTTGTTGGATCGCCGCCGCTCCACGATCCCCCTGGCACGCATCCAGGCGATCACCATGACCGAAGGACTCCTGCGGCAGCCCTTCGGCCTCGCGACGTTGCGGATCGAGAGCGCCGCCTATGGCAAGGCCACGGCGGAATCCGGGGTTCTCTTCCCCCTCGTGCGAACCCGCGAGGCCGTGTCCCTGCTCCAGCGCGCCTGCCCCGCGTTCGCCGCCGCGAGTATCGATCCGGGCGGGAGCAGGCTCCACCCCCTGCCGCGGCGCGCCATGCGTCGCTACGTCCTCTCTGCCACCGGCCGGGTCGCCGCCCTCGCGGCCGTGGTTTGTGCGGTCGCGGCGCTGGTGCCGGAGATCCCCTGGTGGATTGGGGTACCTGGGCTCCTCCTGGCCCTGCCCGCCGCGCTGCATGGACTGCTCGGCTATCGGGACGCGGGCTGGGCGATCGACTCAGAGGAGCGCATTGTGGTTCGTGAGCGCAGCATCGGGCGCCGCACGATTGTCACCGCCAGACGTCGGCTCCAGCACCGGCAGGTGGTACGCGGCCCCTTTCAGCGTCGGGCACGACTTGCAACGCTCCGTGCGGCCGTCGCCTCCAGCGGGGGCGGCGGCCACCTGGCACTGGTTCACCTGGACGAAGGCGACGCCTTCGATCTCCTCTCCCGACTTGGTCGATCATCGCCCGTATCGTCCGAACGCACACCGGTGCCCTGATCCGGGAGGCGGCCCGAAGGGGACGAGGGATCCATCATGCGCCGCGGCGCCGGGAGGGTCACTGCCCGGGCTCGCTCAGCAGCAACGTCGCGTAGGCGGCGAGCCAGTGCTCCACCATGTAATCGCTGCCGGCGACGTAGGGCAGTGATGCCTCCCCATGGTGCTCGGCTGCGGCAAGGAGCGGCTCAATCCGGGAGTCGGCGATTGGGAGACGGGCCGCAAGTGCAATGAACGCCCACGCCCGACTGAGATTCAGTCCGTGCAGATGAGCGATCTGCCCGTCCGTCGAATCGGAGACCACAACCGGTTGAAACAGCGTTTCGGGTCTGGCCTCGGCAAGACCGGGGAGAAATCGAGCGAGCCAGCCAGGGAACTCCGTTGAGCCGAGGATCCTCGCCATCAGCTCTGCTTCGCAGAGGGCGGCCGAGAGAAAATCGGTCCCTGATGGCTCGTAGGGCGCGGGATAGTCGGCATCGTCGCCGAACCAGCGAGCAGCCGCCCCATGGATAGCGGTTAACAACGCCCCATCGCCGTGCTCAGCCCGCCGCTGTGCATGGTCGTAGGAACGCGAGAGGCCAAACGCGGTGTTTGGGTGGACGCCGGTCCGCTGCGGGTAGGTCAGGCGGGGAAGCCAGTTGACCAGATTGGCGGCCAGGAGATCGGCAAGTGGCTCCAGCGCCCCCGTCCAACGCCGCGCGTCCGGGTCATCCCACGTCGCCAGCTCGGCATAGAGCGTCAGGAGCCATCCCCAGCCGTACGGGCGCTCCAGGGTCCGATGGTTCGGATCGCTGAAGAAGGCGACTTCGGTCATGATGTTTTCGTCGGTCAGCAACTCGTTGAGCGTGGCGCGGGCCCGTCCATCCGGGACGGAGTCCGGGAAGCGACGGAGCAGGCGGACCACGACCCAGTGCATTTCGACGCAGGAGTGCCAATCGAAGCAGCCATAGAAGGCCGGATGAAACGCCCGATGCGTCGGGTACGGTCCTGGTCCCGTGGCGATGAAATAGGGCATGTTGGGGTATTCACGGGTGATCCCGTCGAGCGCGACTCCCACGTAATCGGCAGCTCGGTCACGCAGGATCGAGGTCCGGTGGTCTTGCGTGAATAGCATCGTTTCCTCTCAGTCACTCCGCGACATGACTCCCCTCAACCGCACCGGGGGACGCCCCCATGGGCAGGCTCCCAGGTCCATGGGGCGAACGCCTCCTTCGTGGGATGAGGAGAGCAGCAAGGAGTGCAGCCGTCCCGTTGCCCTGCGTCCACCGGCCCCTCATCGTCGCGTGCCGGCCTGCAGTGGCGCTCAGAGCCCCGTGCAGGCCGAGCATGCTGCGACTCCTCGCCAGCGTCTGGTTGGTCCCACCCGATTTCAGACTCGCCACCCGTCGCCGGCAAAGACGGGTAGGCTACCAGTGGCGGTGATGATGCACCAGACACGCGCACGGGGGTCTGCCCAAGCTGTGCTACCCCGCCCGCGGCCGCCCAACGGGAAGAATGCTCTATCGCCAGCAGACTCGATCTCGGCGGCGGAGACTCGTTTCCCCACGGCGGGCGATTTCGGATGGTGTGAAAGCGATCATGATGGGCCTCGCCACCCCCATACGGGGGCGACTGCTTCCGGTTGGGACGACGGCGGACGCCGGGGTGCTGCTGCGCGCTCGTGCGGTCCGCGCCTTCGGCGATGGGTTCGTCAGCGTCCTGCTGCCCCTCCACCTGGCGAACCTCGGCCTCGACACCCTGCGCATCGGCGCGATCGCCACCGCTACGCTGGTAGGCTCGGCCGCGTTGACGCTCTTTGTCGGACTAGTCGCGCATCGCTTTCCGCGCCGCGCATTGCTGATCCGGGCTTCGCTCCTGATGACGGCCACCGGCGTCGGATTCGCCTTCATCGGCGACTTCTGGCCGCTGTTGATCGTGGCCTTTGTCGGCACCCTTAACCCCTCGGCTGGTGACGTCAGCGTCTTCCTCCCGACCGAGCAGGCGCTCCTGTCGCAAGCCGCCGGCGCTCCCCACCGCACCACCCTATTCGCTCGCTACAACGTCGTCGGGTCTCTGGTCGCGGCAATTGGGGCGCTCGCGGCCGGGCTTCCCGATGTCGTCGCGAACCGGACTGGGCTGGGGTTGGAGACGACGCTGCGGGGGATGTTTCTCCTCTACGCGCTGCTCGGCCTGGTGGTGCTGCGGCTGTATCGGGATCTCCCACCGGCGGTCGAGTCGGCGGCGTCCATCTCGGGGCGACCTTTGGAGCAGTCCAGGAGGGTTGTTTACACCCTGGCTGCCCTGTTCAGCCTCGATTCCTTTGCCGGTGGCTTCGTGGTCCAGTCCCTCCTCGCCCTCTGGCTCTTCGAGCGCTTCGACCTCTCGATAGCCACAGCCGGGACGATCTTCTTCTGGTCGGGGCTTCTCTCGGCTTTGTCCCAACTTGCCGCTCCGCGCCTCGCCGCCCGGGTCGGCCTGATCAACTGCATGGTGTTCACCCATCTGCTCGCGAACGGATTTCTCGTGCTCGCGGCCTTTATGCCGACGCTGCCGCTCGCGATTGCCTGCCTGCTGGCGCGGGCGACGTTGTCGCAGATGGACGTCCCGGCCCGCCAGTCCTACGTGATGGCGGTGGTGGTCCCTGAAGAGCGGGCGGCGGCGGCCAGTGTGACGAACGTGCCCCGAAGCCTCGCCGCCGCGGCCGGCCCGCTGCCCGCTGGATGGCTGCTAGGCCTGTCTACCTTCGGTTGGCCGCTGGTGGTCGCTGGGGTCGGGAAAGCCATCTACGACCTGCTCCTGCTGTGCATGTTCCGTCATGCACCGCCCACCGAGGACATGACACCCTCGCCCGCGGTTCGCGAAGCTCAGATGTGATGTGGCTACATACGATGACCCGTCCAGTGGTCTGGCTCTATGGCCCGGCGACCGAGTCGCCGCTGGTCTAGCGGCGGAACGCTGATCTTCCCCCCCGCACCTGGGTGAGGAGCCGACCGCTCTTGGGCATGCTGCTACACCGTTCTGTGGATCCAGGGATCTCAATGGGCGCTCATTGCGCGCCTGCCAACAGGCGGGGAGACCTGACCGCGCCGCTCGATCTCTCCATGCCGGGGCCGGCAGATCCTTCCCGATCCGCCTTAGACGCCCTCGTCGATCAGCCAGCGATCGCCCTCGCGAATGAAGACGAAGGTGGCAGTCTGGAGTCCTCCGGCGGTCAGTGGGGCGCCGGGATCGTGACTGTGGGCGCCGGGATCGTCAAGGGTGACCGCCGCACTGACGCGGCCATCGGGTAACACGCGGACATCATCAACGCCGGCCAGGGCGACCCAACCCGCAACGGGCCGGGGCACCGGCGGCGTGGCGACCAACCGGACGAACGCATCCGACGGCCCGTTGGCGAAGGAAGGGCGAAGGCTTGCCTTACTGAAGAGCGCCAGCCGGCGCAGGGGATCCTGGGCATTGGAGCATGCGATAAGTTGGCGAACCGTTTCTGTCACCCCCGTGACGACGGCCGGCTCGGCCGGGGTTCCCACCGGCGTCGCCAATCCACCGCTCGTAAGGGGAGCGCGGGAGTGTCCCGACGCGCTCTCAGGGGTAGCAGCCAGGGCTTGAAGGGAGGCGATCGTCCGTGGCTCCACGGTGCACTGCTCTGGGCCGGGCACATCACGAGCCGCAACGGCAGCGTCCTGAAGCGAGCGAAGGTAGTTGATCAGGTCCCAGGTCGTGCGGTCATCCAGTCTGTCCCGGAAGGGGGGCATCCCGGTCCCGTCCTTGCCGTTCCGGATCCAGTCGTAGTAGTCGATGTCCTGATGCGTTTGGGAATGGGGGCTGGTGAGGTCGGCCGGCGGCGGTTGGAGACCTGCTCCACCGGGCCCGTCACCCTTTGCCCCAGGTCCATGACAGACGACGCAGTTGGCGGCGAACGCCACCGCCCCGCGGGTGATGGATGCCTCGTCACTGGCAACGGGATTGTCGCTGGAGACTTCGGCGGTGGCGGACGCGGGATCGACCCGTGCTTGGAGCAAGAGCACCACGCCAAGGACTAACGCCACCGCACTAAGGCCGGCACTTTCCCGCCGGAGAGGAGCGCTGTCCGAGATCGCGGCAAGGACCATCCCGGCGAGGCCGAGAACCAGGAGCAGCAGACCGGCGATACCGGCGGCTCCGAAGTGCCAGGCTGGGCCAGGGATGTTGGTATCCGGCGGCGTCGTCCCGATGGTGAGGGTCTTGGTGGCGGTCCAATCCCCCGCCCCCGGTTGGCGCACGATCGCCGTCAACGTCCAGTCGCCAGCGATGCTCAGTTCGCTGCCGTGCCACTCGAAGCGGTTGCCTGTGGTGCGGTCGAGGGGAATCTCCTGCTCCCCCGTCTTCAGGCTCGGGAGCGAGATGCGCAAAAGCGCCTCGGCGTCCGGCGGGAGCGGGTCGCCACCAACGTCGAGTTGGAAGTGATTCATACCGGTCGTGCCCGGGGCGAGGGCGAGCGTCGCCATGCGTCCCGCCGCCGCCAACTCCAGCATGGTCGCCGCAGCTCGATCGGTGACGACCTCCCGCGCGGGCGGCTGACCGATCAAACGCCCCACCACCAGCAGCACCAACACCACCAGCACCACCTCGGTGCCCACCACCAGAGCAAAGCGACGGCTCCAGACGCGCGCGCCTGGGTCGTCCATCACACGCCGGATCCGGCGTGTCATCACAAGGAGGTTGACCGCGCCCAGTGCCAGAAGCGGCAGGAGTAATAGTCCCTTCAGGATCAGTGTCCGACCATAGTCCGTGCTCCGTAACGCCTCCAGATTGCCGACCTGGAGCCAGGCGCTATAGAGCCCTGTTAGGCCAAGGACTCCCCATGAGATCAGGGCCACGACGGAGAACCGCGGGATTGCCCGGGCGAGCACGACCCGGCGGCCCATCGGGGTGAGATCCCGGAGCGTCGGCAGCAGGACCCCGGCGAGCACGAACAACCCGCCAATCCAGAGCGAGGCGCCGAGGAGGTGGAGCACATCGAAGGCGACGGCCGCAGTGCGGCCGACCGGCTGAGCGGCGGCGTGGGAGATGAGACTGAACGGGACGGGAAGAGCGGCGGCAACTGCGAGTGCGACACCCGCGGCTAGGCGTCGACGGTGGGGCCACCACCAAGCGCAGGTCAGCAGCACGGCCGCGAATCCGAGGAAGAGGCCGATCTGGACCTGCCAGAGACGGCCGTAGCGGGTGCCGGTCAGGGTATCGACGAGAGCGCGGGCAAAGCCGCTCCCATCCGTCGTGCCGGCCGCCTGCACTAGCAGGGCGAAGATGCTGCCGGCAATCGCCAGCAGCATCGCGATGGCTGCCATGCGCTGCGCTCGCCGAGCGAGAGCCGGTCCGGCCTGCCAGGCGGGGGAGATGGCTGGACGGAGCACCAGCAACCAGACCGGCCAGACTGCCACCAGCGGAGCCAACCCTAGCAGCGCCACCCAGCGGGAGATCGCTCGCAGCCAACTTGGCGGACCGCTTGAGACGGTTCCGGTCGGGACCACGATCGTCCGCACGTCCGCCGCCGTGCCGACCGTGAAGGGGACGTAGCCCTGGGCAGTGTGGCCATCCGCGGTCGAGAGCGTGCGCCAGAGAACCGAGTAGGTCCCGTTCGGCAGGCCGGCGGGCAGGTCCAGCACCATCGTGAAGTCGTCGTCGTCAGCCCGGCTGATGACGGCCTGGACCAACGCTCCGTTCTGGTCATAGAGCTGAGCGCGACTGTAACTGCGCTCTAGCGGCTCGGTGAACCGGAGGGTCATCCCCGCCGGTGCCGTCGGCAGCACGGCGCTGGCGACAGGGTCGCTGCTCTTGAGAAAGGCGTGAGCGGTGGCGTGTCGTGGATTCGCGGCACACAGGACCGCGAGCAGGACAAGTGCAAGCACGGCGACAGGACGTCGCCCAACAAGGCGCGCCCAGAGGGGAATCTGGAACGCGCGGGATAAACGTCGAGCGGATCGCATCTGGCCAGACTGCATGGAGTATCCGTTTCGAGGTGGGCCTACGGCCCGACCGGCCAGTGGCCAGCACGCTGAGGGACATACGACGTGGCGACGACCGAGCTACAGACCTACCCAATCCCGCGCCGGTGTCCGTCTAAGGCTAGCCGAAACGGGAGTAGACCGAGATCCGTAGGATCATCTGCTCGCGCGACCCAGGGAAGCGTCGTCCTGCAGGTGTACGTCTCTGGGGGCTGCCCGGTTGGCAAACCATTGCGCCCAGAGGACCATCTGGTTCCGGATGATCTTGAGTAACCCTGCCGGCCGACCGACGGCGAACTGGCCCCGGGACAGCTTTCCACCCCCCGGGGCCAAGATGACCTCTACGCGCGTGCGCTGGTAGCCGCCATCCGCCGGTGCGCGATCCTCCGCTGGGCCAGCCAGAACGTTCCAGACCCGGCGAGGCCAAGACCGAGGAGGCCGGCGGCCGCGGCCCCGCCAAGCCCACCGTCTCCACCACCGGCCTCAGTGACCGTACCCGCCATCGCGACGCTGCCATCCGTTCCTGCTGCCGGCTTCGGGAACTGGAGTGGTGCGGGATCCACGACCGGGGAGAACCCCTGCGGCGAAGAGGTGAAGGTCTCGTCGATGGCCGTGCCTTCGATGGAGCCGAAGATGTGGAACGTGTAGTCACCGGGCGTGGTGGGGAAAAAGTGCGACTCGTAGGCTCCGAGGTCCCCAAAGGCTGGCTCCAGGGGCAGAGCCATCCGCTGGTCCCCGAAGATGACCTCGGCCTGCAATGTGTCGAAGAGCCCCACGACGGGCGTGCCCTCCGGCCCCGCAGATCCTTCCGCGCCGGGAGCGCCGACCTTGCTCACTCGCAGGTCCAGCCCATTCTTCTCACCTGCAAAGGCCGGCTCATCCAGGAACCCGACGACCATGGAATACTGGCCGCCCGCAATCTCCCGCTGCTCGTGGGCGGAGGCCGCAAACGGGACCGCGAGAGCGAACAGGGTGACGATACCGCACAATGCGGCCAAACGGATCATCCGCTTCATGACGTTCTCCTCCAAGCCGCCGCATTCGGCGCGGCGACCGCTGCTTAGTGCTGGTTCCCGTTAAAAAGAGGCGGCCCAGCGCGGGGGCGGATCAGTTGGCCGGCAGGTGAGCCCAACGAGACGACGAGCCATCTGGCCACTAACCGTCGGTCGGTGAAGCACGAGCAGCAGGGCAGCGGCCGCCACTACCGTGAGAGCCGCGGCTTTCTCGCCGAGCGTCGTCATTGCTGTCAGAGCGGGACCACCGGGGTCAGCCAATGCGACAACAACTTGCGAGCCGCTGTTCGCCTCGCCTGATGCGTTCATGCTCAGGACGCGCTCGCCGGCGTGCGTGTCGTGATGCACGAGGCCGTGACCGCCGGGGTTCCAGAGCTGGAACAGCGCGTGGGGATGCGGCAGGGCGGCACCGCCCCGGTATTGAACGGGCATCGCGAGAAGGGCAATCACCGCCAACGCGTAGAC
>JALYMD010000688.1 GCA_030773875.1 Chloroflexota bacterium
AGCCAGGGGCAGGGGATTGTAGGGCGCGCGGTTCAGGCGGGCGTTCCCATCGTGGACACGGATATCGAATCCTTCGCGCTGCGCACTGTGCAGGGAGGAGTGGGTGCCGGCGATACGGCTCGAGATCGGTGGTTTGCCTCTGCGCTGGCCGTCCCCATTCGAGCAGGAACAGAAACTATTGGTGCGCTCTGCGTGAAGAGCCATGAGCGGGATGTCTATGGTACAGGCCGGATCGACCTTCTGGTGACGGTGGCGGCGCAGGCAGCAGTGGCAATCCACAATGCCCACCTTTTTGCGGCCGAGCGGGCGGCGGTGCAAGCAAAGCAGGATTTCCTCTCCGTGGTCAGCCATGAGTTGCGCACGCCGATTACCTCCATCACCGGCTACAGCCAGTTGTTGCAGCGGCGCCTCCTCCGGGAGCGTGAAGCCGTGGCAGCCGCTCCCCTGGCGTCGCACCTGGAGGTGGTGGAGGTGATCGAGGAGCAGACCCGGGTGCTTGGGCGGCTGGTCGATGATCTCCTGGAGTTGTCGAGGTTGCAGGGGGGCAGGCTCAGTTTCGTGATGGAGCGGGCAAACCTTGCTGAGATCGCGCGCGACGCCGTCGCCGGGCTGCCGCCGGATCGATCCGGGGCACCGCCTCGGGTCGCGCTTGATGCTCCCATCATAGGGCCCGTGCATGGGGACGCGGTGCGGCTGCAGCAGGTCTTTGACAACTTGCTGTCGAACGCGTTGAAGTACTCCCCCCCTGGATCTCCTGTCACCGTGACAGTGGAAGAGCGAGATAGATGGGTAGAGGTTGCGGTGACTGACCAGGGAAGTGGGATCTCACCCGAAGAGCAGACACGCGTGTTCGAGCCGTTCACGCGGTCGGGAGCGGCGAGCGCGGGGGATCGGGGGCTCGGACTCGGCCTGAGTATCTGCCGCGAGATCGTCGCCGCCCACGGAGGGAGGATTTGGGTTGAGAGCTGCCAGGGGCAGGGCAGTGTCTTCCGGTTCAGCCTGCCGCTGGTCGCGTCAACTGGGCCTGATGCCCAAGCGAAGGGTCTCCATGGTGCCTCAGCCGCTCCGCGTTCTCCGACGAGATCAGTGGATGGAGAGGAGCGCTCTGGTGCGGCACCCGTCGTTGCGTCTCCCGACGCGGACTCGACCTCGCGTCGATAGGGATTGACCTCGCGATCTTTGGCCCGACCTACGATCCACGATGACGATGCCCGGCGGCGGTTGGCATGCTTTGCTAGACTGCCGCGACTCGCCGGGTCATCGAGGTGTTGGGCTTGCCAGCTCGGAGACGTGGTGAGCCGGCAGAACGTGATGTAGATGGGGACGGAGGCTCCAATGAAACTGGTGATCGCCATCGTCCAAGATGAGGACACCGATGCGCTGACTCAAGCGTTGATCGGCGGCGGGCATCGGTTCACCAAGGTGAGTACGACCGGGTCGTTCCTGCGCACGGGGAACACGAGTCTCCTAATTGGGGTGGAAGACTCGGCCGTGGCATCGGTGCTCGGCGTGTTGCGCCGGACCTGCCGGCGGCGCACGCAGATCGCGGTGCCCTATTCTCCCGCTCTGGAGCCAGGCCTGCTCTACATGCCTGAGAACTTTGAGGTGGAGGTGGGCGGCGCCGTCGTCTTCGTCGCCGACGTGGAGCGGTTTGAGCGGCTCTAGACGGGCCGTCAGTCTACGACCGCCAACGCCGAGTGCGAGCCGTGATGCATGTGCGCCGGGGATGGCGACCAAGAAGGGCGGCCGGTGATGGGCCGCCCACCGATGAGGAGGCTCTGTGGCGGTTCAGGCGAGTTCGAATCCGTGGACGGCGCGAGTTGACCGGGACGCGATCGTGGCGATGGCCAGCGAGTTGGTCGCGATTCCCAGTCCAAGCGGCGCTGAGCGCGCCGTGATGGATCATGTTGCTGCTTGGTGTGCGGCCCGCGGCATCGAGCACGAGGTGGTGGCCAAGGACCTGGCACGGCCGAACGTGGTGATCTCCGTCGGGGACGCGACGGCCGGTCCGACCCTGGTGATGAACGGCCACCTGGACACCGTGCCCGTGTCCGACGCGGCCGCCTGGGAGTCGGGTCCGTTCCAACCCCGTCTGAGCGCGGATGGGAAGCGGCTCTTCGGCCGCGGCGCGTCCGACATGAAGAGCTCCACCGGGGTGATGATCTATCTCATGGAGCTACTCAAAGACGCACCCCTGCGTGGCCGGCTCCAGGCCCACGTGGTGTCGGACGAGGAACTGAGCGCGCGGTTCGGCACGATTCATCTCATGGATGAGATTGCCGCCGGGCGCCTGCCGCGGCCGGACTATTGCCTGATCGGGGAGAAGAGCGACCTCAAGGTGCGCAACGCCGAGCGCGGCATCCTGGGCCTGGAGATCAGGTTCCTCGGCCGCGCGTCCCACACTGCCGCTGCCCGGGCGACCGGGATCAATGCGATCGCCAAGGCAGCCAAGGGGGTGCTGGCGCTGGAGCAGGACCTGGACAAGTTCCACCCGTCGGTCGGCCAGCCGGTGATCAGCGTCAACACGATCCATGCGGGGGTGGCCCACAACGTGGTGCCGGGGGAATGCAGCGTCACCGTGGACCGGCGGCTCATTCCCGGCGAGACGAAGGAGAGCGCAGTGGCCGAGGTTCGGGCGGCGTTGGACGCGGTTGCGGCCGACGATCCGGATTTCGCGTACGAGCTGACGGTGGACCTGCACGGTGATTTCATCGCGGCCAACATCACCCCGGAGGACTCCCCGCTGGTGCGGGCGCTTCAGGAGAGCGCGCGGACGGTGATGAGGCAGGAGCCGGAGTACTTTGTCGCCTGGGCGGGCGCCACTGACGGGCGGTTCTACCGGCAAGCCGGGATCGACACGGTCGGGTTCGGGCCGGGGGGCGAGCGGGCGCACGGCGCGAACGAGGCGGTTTACGTCGACGATCTGGTCGTTCAGGCCAGGGTTTACGTGGAGACGATTACCCGCCTGCTGGGCGCCGCCTGACGCTGCGACCGCACCGGATTCTAACCCTTCATCGAGCCACGCAGTTCGTCGGTGTAGAAGCGGACAGCGTGTTGAAAAATCTGCAAGGGCGGTGGGGGCGTGGAGCACCGCGCCTGGTTCGTCGGCAGATAGCATGCCCGCGGACAATCGCGGTTCGTGCCCGCCCGGCCGCGTAGGAGGGGCGACCGTGACGAGCGAGCCGGTCCTTGCGTTCGGCGCGCGGCCGGCGGCGGCGCTGCTGGCGGCCATGGAGGCCAACATGGCCGCGCACATGGCCTACCTGCCCGGGTTGCTGCCGGGGGCGAGGGTGGTCGCGGGACCGGACCTGGTGCTGGTCGACGCCGGCGTGGCGTCGGACACCTTCAACACCGTCTGCGGGGCCCGCCTCGACCCGACCACGGCCAACGCGAGGATCGCCGCGGTGATCGGGCACTTCCGCGACAGGGGCGTTCCGTTCAGTTGGTGGGTCGGCCCAGTATCCCGCCCGATCGACCTCGGCGCGCGGCTGGTGGCGCATGGGCTCGCGGAGGCCGAGGCGGAGCTGGGCATGGCGCTCGACCTCGCCC
>JALYMD010000689.1 GCA_030773875.1 Chloroflexota bacterium
GGTCGCCCGGTCGCGGCCCGCTGCGGCGGCAGGTGCGGTTCCAGCGCCGCCCACTGCTCGTCGGTCAGTTCTCGGTCTCGGCTCATCTCCCAACGTTACCACGCCTTTGAAGACACACCCTAGTCCCAGCCCCGGCAGTTGACGAATGGCGGCGTTCGTGGCCCGCTCGAACGGCTCGAAGATGGTCGCCGCAGCCCCCGGGGGCAACCCGATGCCGTGGTCCGTCACCTGGAGGAGTGCTCCCTCACCGTCGAGCCGCACCGTGACCAGGATCTCGCCTCCGTCCGGCGAGTACTTGACCGCGTTGTCGAAGGTTGGCCAGGACCTGACCGAGGCGATCCGGGTCGGCGGCGACCCAGCAGGGCTTCTCCGGCACTGTCACCACAAGCCGGTGATGGCGCTCCCCGGCCTCATCGCAGGTGCGGTCGGCGCTCTCCTGAACTAGTGCGGCGAGGTCCAGAGGACGTCGCCGCAGCGGGAGTTGGTCGAGGTTGAGTCGCGCGACATCGAGCAGGTCGTCGGTGAGGGCAGCGAGACGATCGCCGGCGGCGGCTGTCGCCCGAGCTGTGCGTGCCGAGCGCTCCGCGTCGAGGCTGCCCCGCTCGTAGGTCCGCACTTGCAGCTCAGCGAACCCCTTGAGGCTGGTGACCGGGGTCCGCAGCTCATGCGCCGCGACGGCGAGGAACCGGTCGCGGGCTTGAACCGCGGACTCCGCCTCCCGCTTGCGAGCTGTCAGCTCCGTCGCCAGGGACACGAGATCCTGGTGCTGGCCGGCGAGTTCCTGCCGCAGCACGTCTCGGACTCGCTTCATGGCCAGGAGGTTGCCGACCCGCGCCCGCAGCTCCTCAGGGGCGAAGGGCTTCACGAGGTAATCCTGGGCACCCTCGCGTAGCAGCCGCACGCGCAGTTCGTCGTCGGCCTTAGCAGTTAGGACGATTACGGGGATGTCGATCAGGCCGGGCTCGGAGCGCAGCGCGTGTACCAGCGCGTCGCCGCTCATGCCCGGCATCATCACGTCGCTCAGGATCAAATCGGGTTTCTCCGCTCGCGCCCGTGCTAATCCTTCCTCCCCGTTCGCGGCCGTGACCACCCGGTGGTCGTCCGCCAGGATCCCCCGGACGAAGCGCCGCATCTCCGGATGATCCTCGACGACTAGCACGAGCGGCCAATCCGTTAGGGTGGCCGAGCCCTCGAACTCCGGCTCGTCATCGAGGACCGGCTCGTCTACCATCGCGTCGATGCTTCCCGCCGGAGCTTCGCTCGAAGGCGGGAGGGAAGTCACGGCCACGCCCGCCGGTGCGTTGAGAGGCAGATCGACCCGGAAGCGCGCCCCGCCGATCACGGCGTCGTCGATAGTGACGGTGCCACCATGCAGCCCGGCGAACTCCCTGACGATGGCGAGCCCCAAACCCGTACCGCCGAAGCGCCGGGTCAGCCCGCCGTCGACTTGCTGGAAGCGATCGAAGATGGCTGAGCGCATCGGAGGCGGCACACCTGGTCCGCTCTCCTCAATGTTGATCACCGCGCGCGTCTCTTGCAGGCGGAGCGTGCAGCGCACGGTCCCGCCAGTCGGCGCGAACTTGAACGCGTTGGTCAGCAGGTTGATCAGGATCCGCTCAATCTTATACCAACTCCGTTTGAACAGTTGTTGTTCCCTCCGGCGCTGGCGTCCTCCGTGCCCAGGGATGCATGTCCGGGGTCACCGAGGAAGCCCCTCCAGGACTGAGCACGGGCGGGTGGCCGCCGAAGATCAAGCGATCAACCGGACTCGGTATTATCGGGGTCAACCTGGGCGGGCATTGACGCCGGCGCTTCGACAGCGAAGTCGATCTCGAGCTCCTGGGCCAGCGGCTCGAAGTGCGAGGCGCTCAGCCGAACAAGCCGTGCCAAGTCCACCTCGGCGTAGCTCACCCCCATCTTGCCGGCGTCTAGCTTGGCAACATCGAGCAGGTCATTGACGTGCCGGAGCAGGAGGCGCGCGTTGCGCTCCACCGTCGCGAGTTCGTGGCGCTGCGGCTCGGTCAGCCCATCCGCTGCCTGGAGCTGTCCGACCGGACCCAGGATCAAGGCGAGCGGCGTGCGCAGCTCGTGGCTGACGTTGGCGAAGAACGCGGTCTTCAGTTCGTCCGCTTCCTTCAGGCGCTCCGTAAGCGCCGCCAGTTCCTCGTTCGTCGCGTGGAGTTGTCGCCGCCGCTCCTCAGAGACCCGCGCGGAATCGACCAGGGTGAGCACCTTGGGAACGAGAGGCGGGATGGCCAGCGCCGTGCCCACCGAGACGATCGCGGTGACGTACTTAATGCCCCCGGCCAGCCAGTAGATCGGCTCCCAGACGGTCACGGCGGCGGCGAAATGGGTCAGCCCGCAGGCGACGATGAAGACGCCAAAGGCGACGAAGGCCCAGAGAAACGGGATGCTCCGCCCGGCCCGGCGGGCCAGGTAGATGAGCACTCCCGAGATGGCCACATACGCGAGTCCGATCAGCGCGTCGGAGACGACATGGAGTCCGAGGAGCAGGGAATCGCCCCCAAAGGCCCGATCGTGCCCGACGTGCAGGCTGGAGGGTCCGAACAGGCCGAGCCCGAACGGCAGCGCGGCGAGGAAGACCACGGCCAGCACGACCCCGTACGTTAGGGCAGGAGATCGCCCCGCCTGCCGCGCCGAGGCAAGTGACAGGACGTGCGGCAGCACATATGGATTCTCCGCCACTGGATGAGCTCCTAACGTGACGAGCGGCGAGGTGCTGTTCTGCTGCCAGCGCACTCGGGCGAGGGAATTCGACTCTGCGTCTTGGAGAGAACGCGATGATGTTGAAATCCTACACCTCGTCAGCCCTGGCTCGGTAAGGGGAAAATCCCCTATCCACCCCTGGGCTGTTAGGGCTACGGCCCGACGACCTAGCCTAGAGGTCCAGGCGATGTGAAGGCCTAGCCGGGGTGCCCGTGGTCTTGGGGGTGGCGGGGACTGTCTCAGGA
>JALYMD010000690.1 GCA_030773875.1 Chloroflexota bacterium
GCCGAGCACGGCGACGGCACCAATCAGGAGCAGGATCCGCCACGGTTCCTCTTCGTAAAGGTCGAGCCGAGCGAGAGAGATCAGCGTGAGGATGGGAGCCACGGACGCTGCAACCGCGATCGCGATTCCTGGCTGGTCGGCGAGCAGCGCGATCAGGACGAGAACGAAACCGGCAGCTACGGCACGGCGAGATGGGTCTTGACCGCGAAGGGCTGAGGTGAGGCGAGGAAGGATGCGCCGGGCACCCTTTGCCCTGGGCACATACCCGGCTTCTGGATTCGAGGACTCATCGGGCGTCTCAAGGTCGTCCGCGGGTGTTGCAGGGGGGAGCCGCGTCCCGCAATGACCGCAGTAGGAGAGGTGATCCGACTCCCGGCCGCATGCGGGACAGGTAATGCGGAGCACTGGCGACGCTTCAACCGAGTGTGGCGGGTCGTCCAGGCGGTCGGTATCAGCCAGCCTTTCCACGAAGCTTGCCTCCGCATGTGGCGCTCAACGTTGGACCGAGGCGACGGAACTCCAGTATAGACAAGGGGTCTGAGGCGCTTCGGGGCGGCCACTCCGTCCGGGAGCGCGTCAAGATGGTTCTGGGCTGTAGCGATGGACGCTCTGCATCGAGGGCGACCTCAGGAGGCGACCGCTTGCTAGACTGACGTGGCTCAAGCGGTGGACCGAGGGGCTAAAGCGACGGGTGACGGAGCGGTGATTGGCGGGTTACTCGTGGAAGGCATGGTCGTCGGGGTCGCACTGGCGGCTCCGATCGGCCCGATCAACGTCGAGATTGTGCGGCGAGGCTTACGCGGTGGCTTTCTTCACGGTTGGTTGGTGGGCTTCGGCGCGGTCAGTGCCGATACCATCTACTGCGCCTTGGTGGTTAGTGGTATCGCCCCGCTCGCGGATTCTGCACTCCTGCGGGTGCCCCTCTATCTCGCCGGCGCGGCCGTCCTCGCCGTTCTCGGTATGACGGGCTTGCGGGCCGCTCTCGCCGGGGAGAACGTTGACACACCTGAGCCCGAAGGGAAGCGGAGTTACATCACCGGATTCCTCATGGCAGCGCTCAACCCCCTCGGGATCGTGTACTGGCTCTCAATCGGGGCGGCCCTCGTTGCTTCCGCCGTGGCCCGGGAGGGCCGAGAGGGTGCGCCGGTCCTCGTCGGCGGCGTCTTCTTTGGCATTCTGTGCTGGGTGACGGTGCTGTCGGGAATGGCCCAAGCAGGACGCAGATATGTCTCGGAGCCAATACTCCGCGGGGTCGGGGCGGTCGGCAGCTTGATGCTACTGGGCTTCGCTGCCTACTTCGGAGTCCAAGGCGTGATGTCACTCGACCACCTGTAGGATCTCGGACCTCTCTGCCATCGGCGCGGAGCGGTCTCTGTACCCCTAGAGCGGACTCCTATTAGCTCGGCCAAGTTGGCACCGCCGGCGTATGGCTTCCGCCAACGTGCCCGCTTGTGTCATGTGTACGTACACCATAGAATGGAGCGGGCGAGGGGATGGACGGGACACTCTGTGCCGCGAGCGATCGATTGGCCTTCCCGGCGGAACTGGATAGGAGGGATTTGGTGACCGAACGGCGGCCTGACCACATCCAGAAGCTAGATCAGCTAGATCACCACTGTCCTTCGTGGCTGCGGTCCCGCTTTGATCGTCGTCGACTCCTGCTAGGGCTCACTGCCCTCGGTGTTCCGACTCTTGCCGGCTGCCGCGGTGAGGCGCGATCGAGCAGCCTTCTTGGTGCAACGCCCTCTTCCGCCCTCGCGGCATCTCCTGCATCTTTGACCTCTCAGGTGCTCGCTTCTCCCGGTGCGTCGGCGGCCGCGACCCCCGTCTCCGATTCCCCGGCAACTCCTCATGCCACGCCCGGATCGAGTCCGCTCGGGAAGTTAGAGGTGGTACGGGATCCTCATCCGACCTACGCCGGGGAGCCCGTGCGGGGCGGGGACTTGCGGCTCCTGGTTCCAGCGATCGATCCCGAAGACTTCAACCCGGTCGCTTTCCGTCAAGACTTCCAAGTTCTCGCCAGCCACTTTGATCCCTTGGTCTGGATCGACGAGGTCACCATGGAACCGCGCCCCGGCCTGGCGGAGCGGTGGGAGTGGGGAGACGGTGGCCAGACGATTACCTACACCCTGCGCTCCGATGTGATTTGGCACGATGACTCTCCCCTCACTGCAAAGGATGTCGTTTTTTCCTTGTTTGTCTCCCGCGACGATGTGAACAGTGGGATCGCAAACCTCTTTGTCTTGATGGACAACGCTGAAGCGATCGGGGACCAGAAGGTCAAAGTCACACTGACCGAACCCGACGGCGGCTGGTTGCTGAATGCATCGACGCAATTCATCTTTCAGCGGGCACAGTACTCAAAATACTGGCAATCACGACCTGAGGGTGAACGGACCCTAGCCGGTTACGACTGGCGGGAGAACGCGCCGATCGGCACTGGACCGTGGAAGGTGGGCAAGCGAGAACGGGGCCGCGTGGCGTTCAGCCGGAATGCAGGCTACTGGGCAGGAGCGCCCTACGCGGACACGCTCACCATCTCGGCCGAGCCCGAACCGGAGAAACAGGTCGAGGCCTGGTTACGGAATAAGGTCGATGTGGTGTGGCCGGTGCCCGTCGAAGGGCTGGCAGATCTTGGCGAATCCGAGGGCCGGCTCTACGTCGTCGACAGCCCCTCCGTCATGTTTGCGGCGTTCAACTTCAACAACCCCGCAC
>JALYMD010000691.1 GCA_030773875.1 Chloroflexota bacterium
GCGATCGCACCGCTCCCGGTCCCAACATCCAGAACCGTCCCCGTTGGGCGCTCCGTCAGCCACTTCAGAGCCCACTCGACGAGCAGTTCCGTCTCCGGGCGCGGCACTAGCACGCCGGGCTCCACCGCGAAGTTCAGGCCCATGAACTCTCGCACGCCGGTCAGGTACGCGACCGGTTTTCCCGCCACCCGCTGCGCTACTAGGTCTTCAAAGGCAGTCTGCGCTGTCATGGGGAGCGGATCCCGTAGTCGCAAGAAGAGGCCCGTCCGGTCCAACCTCAGAACGTGGCGCAGCAGCACCTCCGCATCGAGGCGCGGTGTCTCCCGGCCAGCAGCTTCGAGCCGGGCACTTGCGGCGCTTAACGCTTCAGCGATGGTTCGTTCCGACACGGTGTCGAACTCCGCACGGTTGGCATCGTCTTGGCCGTCCAGCCCGGCCCGACGCGGCATCATTTGAGCACGATACCCCGGAACCCGCGAAGCGCCCGGAACAGTGGCACCGGCCAGCCTTGGCACGGCGGCGTTCGTCGCTATGATGGGGCCAGGGGCGGTCAAGGGTCTGCCCGCGTCTCAACCACGGATCCTCGGAGGGAGCGACCATGTGTTCACCGCAGGCGATGGCGACGGTGCAACGGGCGATCACCCGGCGGCGGTTCATTAGCGCGGCAGGATCGACCGGCGCGCTGGCGGTGCTCGGTGGAGTAGGGCGGCCGCAAAGCGCCGCTCTTCAGGGAGCAGCGACCCCCGGCGCGACGCCCGTGATGACTCCCCTGGGTACCCCGATCGCCACGGGCTGCTTCGGCAGCGTGCTCGACCTGACGCATACCATCACGCCGGACTTCCCGGTGTTCCCCGGCAGTGAGCAGTTCCAGGCCAATGTGCTGGTCACTGTGGAGCAGGATGGCTTCTACAAGAACCAACTTGTTCTGGACGAGCACACCGGCACCCACATGGACGCCCCGGCCCACTTCGACGCCAACGGCGTGACGGCGGACATCTTGCCAGTGGCCAACTTTGTCGCCCCGCTTGCCGCGATTGACGTGATGGCCAAGGTCGCGGCGAACGACGACTACCAGGTGACGGTGGACGATATCCTGGGCTGGGAGTCCGAGAACGGCACGCTGCCGGAGGGGGCATTCGTGGCAATGCACTCCGGGTGGGAGACTCGCCTGGCCACCCCGGGCGCATTCCTGAACGCCGACGCTGGAGGCACGCTCCACTTCCCCGGCTTCGGACTCGACGCTGCAGCCTTTCTGGTCGAGGATCGCACCATCGTCGGCATCGGCGTCGATACCATCAGCCTGGATTTCGGCGCCTCGACCGACTTCGCGACCCACCTCACCGTTCTTCCAGCCGGCAAGTATGGCCTGGAGAATCTCGCAAACCTCTCCGCCGTGCCCCCGGTCGGGGCCACGATCGTCGTGGGCGGCCCGAAGCACCTCAACGCCTCGGGTGGACCAAGCCGCGTGCTGACGTTGTTCTAGCGCCGCCCACGCGCGACTCGATGCACTCGCCTAGTCAGCGGCCTCGGCACGCTCGTCGAGGCCAGCGTCGGCGAGGCGCTCGGCCTCGTCAGCGGCACGCAGCTCTTGGACAAAGGAATCGATCTGGCCGTCGAGGATCGCCGGGATGTTGCTCAGGTTGAGCTTGATCCGGTGGTCGGTGACCCGGTCCTGCGGGAAGTTGTAGGTCCGGATCTTCTCGCTCCGCTCGCCGGATCCGATCTGCGAGCGGCGCGCGTCCCCTCGCTCTTGGGACAGCCGTTGCTGCTCGATCTCGTAGAGGCGGGAGCGCAGCACCGTCATCGCCTTGAGCTTGTTCTTGAGTTGGCTCTTCTCGTCCTGGCAGGTCACGACCAGCCCGGTCGGCAGGTGGGTCAGGCGGACCGCCGAATCGGTGGTGTTCACACTCTGCCCGCCGTGGCCCGTGGAGCGGTAGACGTCAATCCGCAGCTCGTTGTCGTTGATCTGGATATCCACCTCCTCCGCTTCCGGCAGCACGGCGACGCTGGCGGTGGAGGTGTGGATTCGGCCCTGGCTCTCAGTGGCCGGCACCCGCTGCACCCGGTGAACCCCGCTCTCGTAGCGGAGGTGGCTGTAGGCGCCGCGCCCCTGGACCTCGAAGATCACCTCCCGGAACCCGCCGCCGTCCGTCTCAGTCGCGGAGACGACATCGACCTTCCAGCGATGGCGCTCGGCGTAGCGGGTGTACATCCGGAAGAGGTCAGCGGCGAAGAGCGCCGCCTCGTCGCCGCCAGTCCCGGCCCGGACCTCGACGATCACGTTCTTCTCGTCATTCGGGTCCTTCGGGACGAGCAGCAGCCGTACGCGCTCTAGCAGTGCCTCTCGCTGCTCTCGCAGGTCCTTGAGTTCTTCAGTCGCCAGGTCGGCCATCTCCCGATCGCTGGCGTCGGCCGCCAGCAACTCCGTCTCCTCGATAGCGGCGTTGACCGCTCCCAGGTCCCGGTAGACCCCGACCACGTCCTCCAGCTCCGCGCGCTCGCGACCGTATTCCTGGAGCTTGGTCGGGTCCGTAGCCACGGCCGGATCGGCCATCAGGTGATCGAGTTCGGCGTAACGCCGCTCAAGCTCGGCGAGAGTAGTGAACAGATTGCTCATCGGGATCGGTCCTTAGGCGAGCGAGCGACGCGGCAGCGTGACGGAAACTCCAGACAGCGGTCGTGAAGGAGGGATGTCGCCGTCAATGATACTGGAGTACACGCGATGTTGACATTCCATAACACTCAATCATCTGGAGAGGTCGTTCGACGGCACAATCTCTGCGAAACCTCTAACGCTTGGACGGCATCATCGCAGCCGTCGCCGCACGACAGGGAAAGGATCAATCCCATGGCAAAGGTGGAGAAAGACATCCACGTCAACGTGCCCGTAAGCCGGGCGTACGAGATCTGGACCAACTTCGAGGCGTTTCCGAACTTCATGGAAAACGTCACCGCGATCGATCAGGCAGATCGGCAGCTCCACTGGATCGCGAATATCCGAGGGAAGCGGGAAGAGTGGGACGCCCAGATTACGGAGATGACGCCGAATCAGTCGGTGAGCTGGCGCTCCACCAGCGGCACGCCGAATAGCGGCACGGTCCGCTTTGAGCCGCATGATGGCGGGACCCATGTCTTCGTGACCATCGAGTACGAGCGCAACCCGGTGGAAGCCGTCGGAGACACCCTCATCCAGGCCGTCGCGCGGGAAGTCCAGCAAGATCTGGATAACTTCAAGTACTTCGCTGAGATGGGCGAACCGGTTGTCGGCCGCCGCGCCGAGAACCTGGCCGAGCAGACCGGGCCGTAGTTCCGCCCGAAAGCGCCACCTCGTGGCGCTTCATAACCCGCTCGCTCATGGAAGCCCCGCCCACCAGAAGGGCGGGGCTTCTGCGTAGACCAAGGTGCAATCGGTGCCGCTTTCGCCGTGTGACGCCGGGTCCGGGAGGACGGGGAGACAGCTTCCGGAGCTAGAACACTACCTGCTTCGGACCGCACGTAGAGCCAACTCGACTGCCTCATCCGGTGATGCCGCGTGTGCCATCTCACCACCAAGTGAGACCATCTCCCGGCCTGCGTCGGTGTTCAGTGTGGCCGACCAGCCGCCGAGCAAGACCACGGGGCGCCCGAGGCGCAGGGCGAGCGCGATCTCCGAAAGCGTGCCAAATCCGCCTCCGACCGCGATTGCCACGTGACCGGTGGCGACCACGACCGCGTTGCGGGCTTGCCCAAGCCCCGAACAGATCGCGTGATCCACCCAGGGGTTCGCGGCGGCGTGGTCATTCCCTGGCAGAATGCCGATTGTCGTGCCGCCCCCCGCCTTCGCCCCACGGCAGGCAGCAGCCATCACCCCACCTAGACCACCGCAGACCAGGATGCAGCCC
>JALYMD010000692.1 GCA_030773875.1 Chloroflexota bacterium
GCTGAGGCGCAGCGGGTCGAGATGGACCGCGAGAAGCGCAAGGAGCTCCTCTACCAGCTCCAGGAGATCATCGCCAACGACCAGCCCTACATCTTCTTCGTCTACCCGCACGAAAACTTCGCCTACAGCAGCGCCGTGTGGGACCCGAACTCGATCGTTGAGGCCAAGGGCATCGGGATCAAGAACTTCTGGACCTTCATCCGGGCCACGCCGCTCGGTGAGCAGAAGGACATGATCCTCAACACCCAGGCCGTGGTGCAGGCGATCAACCCGCTCTACATCTCCGGAGGCACCGACTCCTGGATCACCGAGCTGGTCTGGGATCGCCTGATGCGCATCAACCCAGAGGGCTTCCCGGAGCCTTTCGCGGCCGAGAAGGTCGAGTGGCGGGACGACACGACCGTCCTCGTCACGCTGCGGCCTGGGATGACCTGGCACGACGGGCAGCCGGTGATGGTGGACGACGTCGTCTTCAGCTTCCAGGCGCCGGCCGGCGAAATGTCGCCGATGTACAAGCCGTTCGTCGCCCCCATCGCCTCCGTGACCCCGGTCGGCGACAACCAGGTCGAGTTCAAGCTGAAGGCGCCCTTCGCGGCCTTCGAAACCGCCGGTCTGGCGAAGGTGAACCTGATCCCGCGACACGTCTGGGAGCCGGTCTTCGCCGATCTTGAGGCACAGGGGATTAATGCCGAGGAGTATCAGGAAGAGACGCCAATCGGCTCCGGTCCGTTCAAGTTCGTGAACTGGGCGCGGTCGCAGGAGATCATCCTGGAAGCCAACCCGGCCCACTTCCAGGCACCGAAGATGGCCCGGTGGATCCTGCGCGACATGCCGAACGTCTCGGCGGCACTCGGCGGCCTCACGAGCGGTGAAATCAACTTCCTGTCCGAGTATACGGGCGACCCTGAGCTGCTCAAGCAGACCGTTGACACGACTCAGGGCTTGACGATGGTCTCCACCATCGTCGTGGGCTTCCGGTTCCTTGCGCCCAATGAGCGGCGCCCGCCATTCGACGACGCGGCGCTACGCCGGGCGATGGCGACGGCAATTGGCAAGGACCAGATCCAGACCAACATCTACAAGAGCTACGCCACGCTGGCCGACTCGCATGTCTCGAAGGCGCTCGAGTTCTGGCACGCCCCCGACCTGCCGGACTACGCGAGCTCGAACATCGAGGCTGCGCGGCAGATTCTTCAAGAGGCCGGCTACTCGTGGGACGGTGAGGGCTTCCTGCTCTACCCTGAAGGGAAGACGGAGACCCTCCAGACCGGCGGCGCGTAGCAGCGGTTGGACTGATCGAGAAGGTGCTCTCACGCGGGAGGGCGAGCCGACCGGCCGCCCTCCCGCCCGTTACGGGCTCGGTGCCGAGCCGACGTCCATCGGTCGCGGCTCGCGGCCGTCCCTGCACGAGACCAACGGGGAATGGGAGCTAGCCGGAGGAGCTCATGCTACGAGCACGACTGATCTACCTGCTGGGTCGCCTCGCCCAGATGGTCGGGGTGCTCTGGGTCATTGTCACGATCCTGTTCCTGATCTTCCGGCTGATGCCCGGGAACCCGCTCACCGCCTACATCGACCCCACCTTTACGGCGGAGCAGGAGGAGGCGGTCAAGCGCCAGTTCGGGCTTGATAAGCCCCTCTACACCCAGTACGCGCTCTACCTTAAGAACGTCGCCACGGGCAACCTGGGCAGGTCCTTCTTTCAGAAGGAGCCAGTCTTAGACGTGCTGATGGACGTCTTTCCGAACACGCTGCTGCTGACGGTGACCTCGCTTGTGGCCGCGTACGCCTTCGGCGTCGTCGGTGGCGCCTTCCTCGCCTGGCGCCGCGGGACGAAGGTCGAAGGAGCCGGCATTTTGCTGGCACTGATGACGCGGGCCGCGCCCGAGTTCTTCCTTGGCATGCTGGTCTTGTCGTTCTTTTCCTTTGACCTCGGGTGGTTTCCGTCGTCGGGTGTTAGCGATCCAGGCGTCATCTACGACTCCATCGTCGAGCAGCTGCTCTCCGCCGACTTCTGGCACCACCTTGCGCTGCCGGCGCTCACGATGGCGATTTACCTCCAGGGCCTGCCGCTCCTGCTGATGCGAAGCAACATGCTTGAGGTTCTGGACGAGGACTTCGTGACGATGGCCCGGATGAAGGGCCTGCCGGAGTGGCGGATCATGCTGGCCCACGCCGCCCGCAATGCGCTGCTGCCGATCGTGACGGCCCTGACTGTGGGAATCGGCTATGCCGTCGGCGGCAACGTCGTCGTGGAGAACGTCTTCTCCTGGCCGGGCATCGGTCGAGTGCTGGTCCGCGCGGTTCAGGCAAAGGACTATCCGCTCGCTCAGGGCGCCTTCCTGCTGATCGCGGTCGTCATCGTGTCGATGAACTTCCTGGCCGACGTGTTCTAC
>JALYMD010000693.1 GCA_030773875.1 Chloroflexota bacterium
CTTGGTGTACTCGACGTTGAGGGTGGCGGCGAGGGCACGCACGGCCTCATCGAACAGCGTGGAAAGGTCCGTGCCGACCAGCGCGTGCTGACCAAGCGCGGCTACCACCGCCTGCTGCTTGATCCGCTCTTGGAGATCGTTCTCCCTCCGACCGTGCTCCGCCTCAACTTGGTCGAGTTCAACGGTGTGCTGGTGGGGCCGCTCACCGTTACCCATGCCAACTGCTCCTCATTTCCCCATTAACCGGCTGCAATATTCGTGCTGGGCTTGCTCAAGCCAACGTTCTTCGTTCATACATGCCGACGGCTGTGCGGAGTCCAGGGGGCATCTCGCACCCGGGGTTATTCGCAGGCAACAGCCGTCCCACGTCCATGAGCGATCCCCGCTCGTCGGTACCGTGCCTTTCATTCTACGTTCTACGTTGTCGCCGGTGCGACACAGGACGCCGGGGATGGAGCATTTGCCAGGTACTCCGGGCATGAGCGGGCAGGCTGGGACCTGAGCTGTTCCTGGGGTCGCATGGGGAACTGCCTGGTGTGGCAGGTCATGGCTGTCCCGGTACGGAATCCGGCACCGACAGCGACGAGCACGTGCCGTTCACCGGCGGTCACCGCACCAGGAGATCACTCCGTAACGGTGATCGTTCCGATCATGCCCTCGGTCTCATGAAAACGGCAGAAGTAGACATAAGTGCCCGGAACGTCAAAGGTGTGGGCCCATCCTTGTCCCGGGTAGAGGTCGCCAGAGGCCCATGGCTCGGCTGCATCCGGCAACACGGCGTGGGACGGATCCCTTGCCAGAGCCGGATCGGCGATGGCCGTGTGAGGATCCCGGCCGCTGTTGTGCCAGACCACCGTGCCCCGCCGGGGAATTGTGAGGCTCGACGGCGCGTAGCGGTTCGCCTCGGTCATCGAGACGGTGAAGCGGTTGTCGTCACGGGCAGCGACAGCGGCACAGCCTGCGAGACCGACAACCGCCCCGCCGCCGAGCAGTCCGACTCCGGCAATCCGCACCAGTTGCCGCCTGGTTAACCGTCCCGATGTTTCGCACGTGCTGGCCGCTGGCCTCTCATCCACGCTGCGCCTCCGTTCAAGTTCGTGATCTGCACCCAGCCGGTTGGAGCCACCACCCGCTTCACTCGATATGCAGGGTTCCCACCATGCCGGCCTCCCGGTGGCCCGGGATGTCGCAGTAGTACTCGTAGTCCCCAGGCTCGCCGTTGATCGTCACTTCGGTTGATTCGCCGCCCGGCACGTCGGGTGAATGGACGTTTAGCGGGTCAATATTGAAGTTATGAACGATCTCCCCATTGTTCGGAAGCCTGACGATGACGTCGGTGTTTGCCGAAATGGAGAACTCGTTCGGGTTGAAGTCAATGTCGACCATCTCGACCGTCACCGCCTCCGCCTCCGCTGCCTCGCCGTCTGGGGCCGGTGTCGCCGCGTCCCCTGCCTGCGTTCCAGGGGCGGGCACGCCAACCACTCCTTCGGCCAACAGGATCGTGACGGAGGTCGAGCCGTCGTCCATGCGGCGCAACTCGGCGATGCCCGCGTACCCCGACCCGTTCTGCTGCGAGAGGCCGAAATACAAGTTCTCTCCGGTTGGTACTCCGCCGACGCCGCCACAGGCAAGGCTGGCGCCGTCACCGTCGTTTCCAACGGCGAGCGCGTGTGGCGCGCCAACGAGCGCATCCAGCGGAGCATCGACCCTCGCTCTGCTGGTCGCCACTGGAGCGGCCGAAGGCAACCCGATGATTCCACCGGCCTCAGGTGAGGCTCCTTGCGTCCCCGGCATGGCAACATCCGCGAGTTGGAAGACCGTGCCGCCGAGCCGGTCACAGGTCCCTTGGTAGATGGCCGCGGTGAACGGTCGTTCCCCTTGAGCCTGCCCAGTGACCGTGGGCAGCAGCGCCGAGCCGATCAAGATGGAGGCAAGGCTCGTGAGGATGACGATGTACGCGTCAGAGGCGCGGGGTCGATGGCTCATTCATCCCTCCTCGAGCCACTCCGGGCGAAATTTCCTGGGGGCTATCCGCGATAGGCGCCGTCGAGTGCTAGGTCATGATCTGGTCGGGATCCCTAAGGTATTTGTCACGGATGGCGTTGCCGGTTCGATAGGCAAGGGCGGCAAGAGTGCCGGTCGCGTTTGCTGCGGGGTTTTGCGGGTACAGCGCCGCCCCGGTGACGAAGACGTTGGGGGTGTCCCAAACTTGGCCATAGGAGTTGGTGACCGAGTTGCCAGGGTCGGAGCCCATGATTGCTCCACCCTGAATGTGCGTGCTTTTGTAGGTGTGAACGTTGTAATCGTCCAACTCCTCGCTGAACTGCGTCTCGGTCGGTCCCATCTCTTCCATGACCTCCCGGCAGCGGGCCGCCATGAAGCGATAGAGCTTCCGCTCGTTGTCAGTCCAGTCAAACGTGAACCGGAGCAGCGGCTGCCCCCAGGCGTCCTTGTAGACCGGGTCGAGGTCGAAGAAGTGCTGCGCGTAGGCCGGGCTCTCGCCCTGAATGGTGATCGGCACGAAGCTGTCCCAGTGGTTGCGCAGAGCCTCCTTCCACGCCCGGCCCCAGTTTCGGTCGCCTGCTATTGGCAGGGTGTCGGCAGACGTGACCGGCTCCCGCTCGCCGATCGTTGAGAACATCGAGCTGCCCCCGATAAAGTCGGTGTTGCTGTGGTCGAGGACGTGGCCGTAAAAGTCGTAGATCACCTTGATAGTCGAGGTGTTGCCGGTGAACAGATTGAATCGCTCTCCATCGAAGACGCCGGTAGCCGGACTGTCCCAGATTTGGTGGGTCGCGTTTCGTCCCACTTGTCCGCGGTCGTTGCCAATACCATTTGGGTGGTTGTCGCTCCGGGAGAGAAGCAGCAACTTCACATTAGTCATCGTGTAGCCGGAGAGGACGACGATATCCGCGGGTTGCTCGTGCTCCTCGCCCGTCATGATGTCCACGTAGGTGACGCCGGTCGCTCTGCCGTCTGCACCGAGATTGACGCGGAGAACGTGGCTGTGGGGACGAATTTCGTAGTCACCGGTCTGCAACGCGACGGGTAGGTAGGTCGTGAGGCCGGTGCTCTTCGCATCCACCTCGCAGCCGAAGCGGGTGCAGAAGCCACAGTAGAGACAAGCGGCCCTAGTGTTGCCGAAGGGGTCCGTGTAGGCGCGGCAGAGGATGCCGGACGGCTGCGTAAAGGGGTGATAACCGCGCCGCTGGCACGCCTCGGCGAACCTGTCGGAGGGAATTGTGACCTCCAACGGCGGGAGGGGATACGGCCGGGAGCGCGGCCCTTCGAACGGATTTCCGCCGTTGATCAACTCGCCGTTCAAGTTCCCGGTCGGTCCGGAGGCGCCGATGTCGTACTCGAATGCGTCGTAGTACGGTTCGAGTTCCTCATAGGAGATCGGCCAGTCCTGGACGGTGCTGTTCGGCGGCAGCCTATCCTCGCCGTAGCGCTCGATGTAGTGGCTGCGGTACCGGAAGTCGTACGGGGTGAAGCGCCAGAGCATCGCCGACCAGTGGACCATGGCGCCGCCGACGCCCTGACCCGGGTGGAAGGCACCGTACATTCGGATTGGTAACGACGGTGCCTGTTGGTCCGGTCGCCACGTCCAGGTCTCCCGGGACAGGTTGAACATCATCTCCTTGCGGACCGAATAGCGCAGGCTGTCGTGATTGTGGGTGAAGTCTGGGTCGGCCCACCGCCAGGGGCCTTGCTCTAAGGCGACCACCCGCAGCCCTGCCTCGGTCAGCTTCCACCCTAGGATGTTCGAGGTCAGCCCGCCACCAACCGTCACCACGTCGACCTTGTCGTACCGCACCGCCATCTTGGCAATCTCCTCACTCGCGCTTGGTCTCACCGGTCCAGGGTTCGGAACCGCTGACCGGCAGGACGATGTTCTCTTCGCCAGTTCGTGGCAGGCGCTGTCCCGGATTGAACGGAGGCAGTTGGGCCAGGCTTTGCGGCGGACGTCGAGTCCCAGCTCCGGGAGTCTTCATATCGCTCGCGGTGTAGGCTTGCTGGGCACCGGGATAGCCGATCAGCTTCCAGCCCACCATATCCCGGTTGCCCCCGTAGGCCGGGTCGCCGAACATCCCCTCGATAACGTGCTGCTGGACGGTCTGGAAGAACTCCTGGAGCGACGGCGGGTAGTAGCCGGTCTCCTGGTCATCTCCACCGGCGGAAGCTTCCCCACTTTGCTCCTACTGCTGGCTTGCCGCCAGTTGCCCTTGCCCCGACGCCATGGTGTCGACCACCGCTTCCTGCTGGTCTGGACTCAACTCCGCCATGGGTTGTCCGAATCGTGACTGGGCCAGGTTCTCAACTTGCTCTAATCCCAGTTGGTAGATCTCGCGCGGGGTGAGGAACGACTGGTAGCCGTACCGCGGCAGTTGGTCCGATTTCACCCAGACGACCTCCTGCCCTTCCGCCTCGGGGACCTGTTCGCCTTGGTATGGCTCGGCAAAGGGGCCCTCTCGATAGATCGACTGGGCAAAGCCGTCGGGCTGACTGGCCAGGAGGTGGTCGATGTAATTGACGACCCCAGCCTCCCGCGCGCCAGGATCGTCCTCGCTCCCCGGCAAAACGGTGGCGACTAGAGCGTCGAGGATCCGTGCTTGCTCCGAGGAGAAAAACCCGAGTTCCCCCGGCGCGGGAGGGGTCGCTGGGGGTGGCGGAACCGCTGGGTACTGCTCGGCCACCGGTATCGGGGTGGGGGTCGGGGCAGCGCTGCTCCCCGTGAGTGAAGCCGTACACCCGGTGGTGGCGGTGATGACGGCGGACGTAGCAACGAGAGCGCTCGACCCTTTAAGGAGGCCACGTCGTGTAAGACGGATGTTTTGGGCATCGTTGAGTGGCGGGGAATCGGGTTGGACGGGCCGCTGGTCGGCCATGGTGGCTCCTCCTTTGCCGACGAGGTCGAGGGTGCCGATCTAGTCGAGGGTGTAAAGGTAGGCGGCGATATCTCGAGCTTCCTCTGGCGTGACGCCGAGTGTCGGCATCGCCGTGCCTGGCTCAATCTCCTGGGGGTTGATGATCCAGGCGATCAGGTGTTCCGGCTCATTCGGTAGAGTGCCGGCGATGTAGCGGCGCAGCGCCCACTCCGTCAGCGGCGGGCCAACCTGGGCATCAGCCCTCCGGACGCCGGGGATTGTGTGGCAGGAAATGCACCCATGGGCGACGATCGCCTGCCTGCCCCGCTTGACATCACCACCGGGAACCTCAATCAGCGGCTCGCTGGTACCAAATCGGCCGCAGGCGGATAGGACGAGCGCACCCCCGAGCGTGACTACGAGCACCGTGAGCCTGAGCGCGCCCCAGTTGCTCAGCACATGCTTTCTCATGGAGTGCCTCCTCCCGGGGCCTGCGAGGTGGCGCGCAGATGTCCAGTCACAGCCTCCGCAGGCGATCCGGATGCCGCCAGCTGCCGTCGCTCCGACCGTGTCGACGCCTCCTCCTGCGCCCTGAGCCAGGCGGCGACAAGCCAGAGTCCGAACCCGAGATAGACCGTCCCCATCGGCACCCACATGATTAGCCCGGCCAACTGCTGGTCCTCCAGCGGCGTCAGGCCCCAGGCCAGGGCTGGGTCGGTGTGGGCGGCATACCAGGGGGTGCGAGCAAAGGTAAGCAGCGCTCCAAGCCCTCCAGTCTGCAGCATGGTCGCGAAGACGAGGAGCAGCGCCGCGCCGTGATTCGATCGATCTCGCCCTCTTGGGTAGAGAACTGCCCACCAGAAGAGGAGCGCGGTGACGAGGAAGCTCGCGTGCTCCGCGGCGTGAATTGCCTGGTTCTGGAGAGCCGCGTTGTAGAAGCTGGGCGCATGCCAAAGCCAGAGTGCGATGGCGGTCAAGATTCCTACGACGAGCGGCTGTGTGAGCGCCCGCCATCCTGCACGAAGGCCACCGATGCGCCGCCAACTTCCCCCGAGTATTCGCCGGCAATCGAGAGGAAGCGCCCACAGGACGGGCACCAGCGGCACGCCGATCACGAGGAGTGGTGCAGCGACGAGGATCAGCAGCAGGTGCTGGACCATGTGCGCCGAGAAGAGTGCGCCGGCGAGGGCATCGAGCGGGGAGACAAGCGTCACGAAGAGAGCCGTCAATCCGCTTGCGAACGCGGCCGCCTGCCCGAAGCGCACGCCCCGTCCCGCGCCCGCTCGCCGCCAGAGCGCGGCTGTCCCCCGTCCGTAAAGCCAACCAGCAAGCAGCAGCCCCACCAGCACCGCCGGCTGCCAGTTCCAAGTGCCCCAGGCGTCCTGCGCTGCCGGGAGATCGTCGTGGGCTGAAACCGGTGCTGATGCAACCAGGGACACGAGCAGGGCGAGGGTAGCGCCGGCCGGAATGAGGCCGAGGGCGAGGGACGGGTGACGGTGCCTCAGCGAGGCCACGAGACGCCCTCGCACGGGTCGACGACGAAGATCGGTACCCAGGCCATCAGGAGTCCGACAAAGAAAACGACGCTGGCTAGGACGCCGAAGAGTGCCATGAAGCCCCGTCGGCTACCCGTCCCGTGAATATCCACTTGGCCCCTGCCCCGCGTCCGTCGCCATTCGCGCAAAGTGACCAGCCCGGCGGCAAGCGCTACAGCGGCAAGCGCGAGCGAGATGAGATGGAGGGCAATGATGCCGCCGTCAAAGCAGACGGGTGAGACTAACGTGTAGCTGACCAGCAGGTGGAGGCTCCAGGCGACGGGTGCGCCGAGCACGCCGAACCAGAGTGACCAGTCAACACTA
>JALYMD010000694.1 GCA_030773875.1 Chloroflexota bacterium
GCCCGCACCCGCTCCAGCGCCGCGCCCCCGGCGTCGGAATTGGCGTCCACCGCCGGCAACACGGCGACGACCGCCCCGTCCCCCCTCCGCCAGGCGTCTCCATCGGGTGCGACCGCCGCCCGGACCCCCTCGACCTGCCCCAACGTCGTCGCCACCGCGGCCGGATCGGTGCCCTCGGCCAGCACCTCAAAGGGAAGGAGGACGCCCGGGCCGATCCCCGACTCCTCTAGAGCCCGCAAGCCGTCGCTCGCCGCGCCGCCCTTGGCCAGGGATTCGGCGCTCGGATCGCCGACGTTGAGCGAGAGGGCCGGGATCAGTAGCAGCAGCAGGACCGCACTCGCCGCCCCGGCCGCGATCCAGCGCCGCCGCACCACCAGCCGCGCCCAGGTGCTCCAGCCCCGGCTCTCCTGGCTGCCCCGCCGGAAGCGCGGCCAGTCCAGCCGCGGCCCAATCGTCGCCAGCAGGACCGGCAGCAGCGTGACCGCGACGAAGACGCTGACCAGCGGGATCAGGATGCCACCGTACCCGATGCTGCGCAGGAACGGCACCGGCAGCACCACCAGCGCAAAGAGGCCGATCCCGACCGTGATGCCGCTGAAGACGACGGCGCTGCCGGCCGTCTCCATCGCCCGCTGCACCGCCTCCTCGTTCGGCACGCCCGCTTCCCGCTCCTCCCGCCAGCGGGTCACGATCAGCAGCGCGTAGTCGATCGCCACCCCCAGCCCGATCAAGGCCACGATGAACTCGACGATGAACGAGACATCGGCGACGGTCGTGACGGCCCAGATGACGAGGAACGTCGTCAGGATCGACACCCCGGCCACCAGCAGCGGAAGCACGGCCAGGAACGAGCCGAAGACCCAGGCGAGCACGACCAACGCCCCGCCCGCGCCGATCAGCACCTCGATCAGCGCCCCGCCGCTTTCACCCCCATTGCCCCCCGTGTCGATCTCGTTGTACCCCGAGAGCAGGACGGGAGCCCCCGCCACGCCCGCCCCCGCCAGGGCCTGCCGCACCGCCGCCACCTGCGGCGATTCCGCGAACCCCTCGCCGATGCCGGTGAAGATCAGCACGAAGGTGGTCCGCCCATCCTCGGAGACGAACGCCGCCCGGTCGCCGGTCGAGGCGTAGGACGCGACGCGAACCCCCGGCGCCACCGACTGGATCCTCGCGTCAAGCGCGGCCAGTTCCTCCTTCACGCCGGGTGAATCGACCGTCGTGCCCTCCGGCAGGGTCAGCACCGGCACCAGGGGCAGGTTCTGGCCGCCATTGCCATAAGTGTCGAGAATCGCCTGGCTGGCCTCGGCCCCCTCCCGCCCGGGCACGCTGAAGTCCTGGGACAGCGCGCCGACGGCCGAGGAGACCGAGGCGATGGAAATGACGGTAACGACGATCCAGGCCGCCACGACGAGCCGCTTGTGGGCGAGGACGAAGCGCGAGAGGGAGGCAACGCTCACGATAGACTTCCTTTCGTCGAGTGCCGGCACGGTTCCTTGGATGCGCGACGAGCGAGAGCACGCTCTCCCGCGATCAGAGCAGCCCGCTGGGGATAGCCGTCGCCCCGAACCGGCGGTTCGATCCGGTTGCGGCCACTCTATGTCACACAATGCCAATACGAAGTAGTGTGTCATACTTGCACTTCATGTCACGGTTTGGCAGACTACGGCCATGGCGCACCACCTCAGCCTTCGCGAGCGCAACCGGGAACGCACCGAGCAGGAGATCGAGGCCGCGGCGATGGCCCTCTTCGCCGAGCGCGGCTTCGACGGCACGACCGTCGAGCAGATCGCCGCCGCCGCGGGGGTCTCGCCGCGCACCTTCTTCCGGTATTTCCCAACCAAGGAAGACGTCGTCTTCCGCGACCACGCCACCGCCGTGGCGCTCCTGCGAGAAGCACTGGCCGAGACCGACCCGAACGAACCGCCGTTGCGGCGGGTGCGCCGGGCGGTCCTTATGGTCCAGGCTCCCGGGCGGCACCCGGACCTGGAGGTGGCGCGGGCGCGCCTCGTCTCGGAAGTACCTGCCCTCCGTGCCTGCCTCTACGGGCTCGCCGAGGAGTTCGAGGCCGCCGTCGCCGAAGCGCTGGCGGAGGATCTGGGGCAGGACGACGACGCGCTGGCGCGCGCCGCGATCATCACGGGAGCGGTCTTCGGAGCCCTCCGGGGTGCCCGCCGGGCGGCGGCCACCCTTGCCCATCCCAACCCCGAGCGGCTCGTGGAGACCGCCTTCAACGTCGTCGAGGAAGGCGCCGCCAAACACCTCCCGCCGCGCGACACCGGATGCCCAGGCGCGAAGGGATCAACGAGCGAGGATCGTCCTACCTCGCCGTCCAGGCACTGATGCGACTGCACAACCGGCGGTGGCGACTGCGGATGCTTCTCCGCAGCATCGGCCTGGCGTCCGATCCGGGCACCTGGCTTGAGCCGCAGCTGCTCGGGTGCAGCTACCCGCGGCGGGAGTCGGCGCTCGCGGGCATCGCCCGGCAGGGTGTCACCGTCCTTGTCAACCTCCACAAGCGCCGGCACGACCCCTCCCGCTTGGCCCGGCACGGGCTCGTGGAGGTGCACCTGCCGGTCAAGGACTTCTCGGCACCCTCTCCTGCCCAGGTAGATCAGGGCATCGCCGCCATCGCGGGGGCCGTCGCGGACGGGAAGCAGGTGGCCGTCCATTGCCGCGGAGGGTTGGGACGGACCGGCACGCTGCTCGCCTGCTACCTCGTCCACCGGGGATGGGACCCCGAGGCGGCCATCGCCTGGGTGCGAGAGGTTCGTCCCGGATCGGTGGAGACCGCGGGGCAGGTGGCGGCCGTGAACGCGTACGCCCGGCGTCTCCACCCCTCCTGAGAACGCCGGTCTCCGCTCGGATCTGGCGATTCTTTCCCGATGCTCTCGTGGCAACGGGAGCCCCATCCAAGGCGATGCGCGGTCAAGGCAAGGCTGGAGGAGCAGGCGCCCCCTACCGGAACAGGTCCGCGACCGGGAGGCGGAACCCGGGCGCCACGGCCCCGCCGTCCAGCACCCCGTCCTCGCCCAGTTCCTCCGGCTCGCGGCCGGGCCGGAGGACCGTCACCGTCCGTTGGCCCGGGTCGACAGACCACACCAGCGGAACCCCCGCCTCCAGGTAGGCCCGGATCTTCTCCCGCATCTCCCCGGGCCGATCCGACGGCGACACCACCTCTACCGTCAGGTCCGGCGCCACCTCGGCGAACCCCCGCCACGCCTCCCTCGGCGCCACCCGCTCCCCTCGGACGAACGAGACGTCCGGCGCCAGCAAGGTGTCCGGGTCTCGCCGTAGCACAAACCCGGTCTCCACAGTCAGGACCAGACCCAGGTTCTTGGCGTCCACGAAGGCGTAAAGCGGCCCGCTGATCCGAACCGTCACCAGCCCGTGTTCGAACCCCGCGGCCGGGCCGCAGCGCAGCTCCCCTCGGATCAGATCGTACCGGTGCGCGTCCCGCGCCATCGCCGCCACGTCCTCGACGGTCACGAGTCCGGCAACGCCCATGTTCAAATCCCCCGGACAACCCGCATGCTCAGCGCGTAAACCAGGCGAGCACGGCGAATGCCCCGATCACTTGGCTGCCCTCCGGTACCCCGGGGCCACCCGGAGCTCACACGACGCGTGTCAAGATCGGGGCGGCCTCGACACGATGGCGCCCGGTCAGTGCGGCGTCGCGATCAGCGTGGCCGCAATCCTCCTTCCGCGTCCGAGCGTTTCGCACTGCCCCGTGGTCCCGGCTCGGGCTGCCGAGCGAAGATCCGAAGCGGCTCCGCCGCCTCGAAACGGAGATGCAGGTCCACATCCGGTATCGCCTCGGCGATTCGCCTGAAGACCGTTCGTCCCTCGGCGGCGAGCGCGTCGTCTCCATCGACCGCGAGTAATCCGGCGGCCGATCGTAGGAATAGGGACGGGTCGCCGACAGGCCGCGCCAGCGCAACAGCGCTCCTGAGGTCGGCGCTCGCCTCCTTCGCGCGCCCCAAGGCGGTAAGCGCCTGAGCGCGGGTCATCAGACCAAAAACCTCGTACTTCGCGCGTCCTCGGGCGCGGCTCTGCGCGATCGCCTCGTCCGCCCAACGAAGCGCCTCATCCCAACCGCCGCGGGCGAGCGCGATCTCCGCCCGTGCCTCGGCGAGCCGGAGCCGCCATAGCCAGCCGTGGAAGCCGGCGGCGTGCTCGACCCCTGCGGCCACTTCGTCGATCAGCGCCATGGCCTGGCCGACCTCGCCCTGCCGCGCATGGTTGAAGAGCAGATCGATGCCTGCGCTGACCGCGGGCGGGGTGAAGTTCAGCGAACGGGCCAACTCCCGCGCCTCCTGGGAGCGCGCCTCCGCGCCGGCGAAGTCGAAGAGGTCGAGGTGGAAGCCGGCCGAGCAGGCGATCGCGCGCGCGAGCAAGGTTTCCGCGCCGTATTCGCGCCCCATCCGCCGGGCCTCGTTGAACGCGCGCGTCGCCTCGTCGTACCGGCCGGTCCCGGCCAATGCCAGGCCGAGGTTCGGCAGCGACCACATCGTCCAGGAGACGTCGTTCGCCTCCCGCGCCACGCCGACGGCCTCGCGGATACCCGGGACGGCTTCGTTGTGCCGGCCGAGCCAGTAGAGGGCCATGGATCGAAAAAAGGCCACCGGCGGCGGCGAGAGACCGAGCGCCCGGGCGCGATCGATCGCGTGCCGGTTCTGCTCGACGCAAGCGGGGAGATTCCCGGCGGATCCCTCGGCAGTCGCGAGCCAGGCCAGGGCCTTCGCCTCCAGGTCGCCTCTCCCGAGCGCTTCGGCAAGGGCAAGGACTTCGGTCGCGTGGAGGTGCATCGCGGGGACGTCCATCGTCCAGAAA
>JALYMD010000695.1 GCA_030773875.1 Chloroflexota bacterium
GCTCATACGCGCCTCGCACCCCACCAGCACCGCCGGGGGCAGATAGGTAAAGCGGAACCAGAACGACCACGACGAAATCGTCGTGGCGCCCGCCTGCTCTCCGACTGCTCCCGCCTCATGGTGCTGCATGCCGCTACCGTAACGATCAGCAGGCGACGTGTCAAGACCCAGATCGCTACACTTCTTTCTTTACGGCGGGAAACCCAGATTCGCGTGAGCCAAATGAGAATTGCCGCATGAGCACACCAAAGCAAAACCGAGGAGAACCGATCGCCCTCACCGCGGATCCGAAGCTTGATGCTGCCCTCGCCCACGGCTGGGAGGAGTGGGAGCAGGCGGCCAAGGGGGCGGGCGTGGGCTCTGTCGCCGGTTGGCTTGCTCTCCGGCTCGGCGGTCTCGGGCGGAAGCGGGAACTCCTGCAGCCGGTCGCGTCTTTACTTGAGGCAGCGGACGCTGAGGACCGTGCCCTTGCCCGTGCGGAGCTGGCCGAACTGGTGGAGGAGGATGACGCCCTCGCTGACACCCTTTGGGAAGGGGTCCTCGCTCACGGGGTCGCTGCTGAGGATGGGGACACGATTGCCGAGGCGACGACCCGCCTCGCATCCATTGCCGAGGCACACGGCGATCCCCTTGCAGCCGCCGAGTACCACCTGGAGTTCCTCAACTGGCGCCGCTCAGACGCCCATGTGAGCGACCCGGAAGCAGTAGAGACCGCCATGGAGGAGGTGGTGCGTCTTGCCCGCCTCGACGGTGAGCAGCGGTTCGCGGCACTCTTTGAGTTCCGGCTGGCCGCCTTCGTTCGGCTGGTGGAGGGAGAGGACGACCGAGCCGCCGAGGGTGACTGGGAGTCGGATCCAACGCCCTACCAAAGCTGGAGCTAGCGACCAGGCCCCGCTCCGCTCCTCCAAGGCGCCCCAGTCATCCTGGTCACCCCCCGTCTCGCTGCAGAGTTCATTCACTGGTACGTGGCTTGCTGGACAAACGATGTTGGGCAGCGGCAAACGGATGAACGCCGCTCCGCCTGCGTCCGGGCACGCGCCCGGGCAGCGAAACCGGACAAGGAGGACGAGAACCAAGATGGCCTACGAGCTTCTCCCGCTACCCTACGCGCCGGACGCGCTCGAACCGCATATCGACGCGCAGACGATGTCTATTCACCACGACAAGCACCACCAGACCTATGTGACAAACCTCAACAACGCCGTCCAGGGGACCGAGTTCGAGAACATGTCTCCTGAGGAACTGATCCAAAACCTGTCCCGGGTGCCGGAGGATAAGCGGACGGCGGTCCGAAACAACGGCGGCGGGCACGTCAACCACACGATGTTCTGGCAAATCATGGGGCCGAATGGCGGCGGGGAGCCGACGGGCGCCTTCGCCGAGGCCGTCCGATCCTCCTTCGGGGATTTCAACGCCATGAAGGAGGCCGTGAACAAGGCTGGCGCCGGCCGCTTCGGTAGCGGCTGGGCCTGGGTCGTGCTCGGGCAGAACGGGAATCTGGAAGTGACGAGCACGGCCAACCAGGACAACCCGCTAATGGAAGGCCAACTGCCAATCCTCGGCGTGGATGTCTGGGAGCACGCCTACTACCTCAAGTACCAGAACCGGCGCCCCGACTACCTCAACGCCTGGTGGAACACCATCAACTGGGACGAGGTGAACCGCCGGTTCGAGACGGCCCGGGGCGGCCAGTAGATCTTTCACCGTCGAAGTCAGCCTCGAAACCGGCGGGGGAGCACTCCCCCCGCCGGTCTTGCTATCCAGCGTCTACCGGACGTGACAGAGGCGGCTATCGGCTCCCGCGGCGCCATGTGCGCCAAGGGCCGCGGGCTTCGCTCTCCGTTGAGAGAGCGGAGCGCTCAGCCTCGATCCCCGCGGCGAGCACCAGCGGCTGGAGAACGCCGATCATGGCCGCCAGCCTATCTGCCGTGTAGAAGGCTAGCTGAGCATCGAGCGCCGTGAGCGGCATCAACTCGTAAAGGTGCCCCCACGACGACGTCCATCGCTCGAGCTCCAACTGCGGCCCCAAAAGGTGCTTTAGCTCAACGATGTGACTGTCGAAATGGGCCAGGTAGGCGGCTGTGCTGATTGGACCATCTTCAAAGTGAAGGCCAACCTCGATGGTTCTGGTGTGGCTGTTCGTCCAGACCTCGTAGTGGACCCGCTCGTTGCCGTAGTACACCTTGAGCAGGCTTGCGTTCAGGTCGTGCTGGAAAGGTTGCAACTCCCCGGGCAAGTTTGAGCGAAGGCGCCCGACCACGTCCGCGAAGAAGTCGCGGCGCCTCATGGTCTCGGCGGTCGCCGGAGATCCTCGCCCATCTCCGCCTGGTAGCGTCACTGGAATATCGGCGGGTCTTCCCGCAGCCGTGACTGGAAAGGGCATTCCGCGTAGCTCCGTACACCAGGTCACAAATCGGTGCTACGCAGTCTACCTGCCTGCCGTCCAGGAGCGGAACCCCCCCGCGAATTTAACGCTGCTCCTCGGGAGAGTGAGTCTCCGTCGTCAGCGCGGCCATCACCTCGAAGAGGCCGATGCCGACCAGCCCGGCGGTCACTGCCTCATCCTCCTCAGGCAAGAAGAAGGGGGCGGCGGCGAGTAGAACGCCGCTCATGCCATCCAAGGCGAGGTGAGCGCGCATGGGGAGTAACTTGACAACTCCCAACTCATAGCGCGTAACAATACTGTAGAGCGTCGCACCAATCGCGGCGCCGGTCAGCAGCGAGGTAGCGCTTCGATTCCACTTCAGGAGGCGCGGGAGAGACAGCAGGAGCGGTGCGGACGCATAGTCGATCATTCCGTGCGTCTTCGTGGAAAGCAGCTTCATCGCTCAGTCCCTCTCCCGTCTACTTCGCCGATTCATCTAAGCCAGCTGGTTCGGTACGGCCGGCCCTGCTACCAGTCACAGGCAACCCTCGTGCCAGCACAGACTTTAGGCGCTGTCCCACAGACGGGTCATTCCCGTCATCCGGGGTAGAGATCGTACGACCTACTCGTGGGCACGGTGGCGTCGGGTTTGCGCTTGAAGAGAGGCGCCGCTCTCTGCACGGAGCAGGTGATGCGGCCAGAGAGCGTGGGAGAACCTTCGATCCATGACCCCTACCCAGCGGATGGACCAGCGCATCGAGCGAGCCGCCCGGGATCACTTCGGCTACGACGATCTGCGTCCCGGCCAGGCGGAGGCAGTTCGCTCCGTCCTGGACAAGCGCGATACCCTGGCCGTTTTGCCAACCGGCTTGGGCAAGTCCGCCATCTACCAAATCGCCGGACTGCTGACTGCCGGTCCAACGCTCGTCGTCTCACCCCTTATTGCCCTCCAGCAGGATCAGGTGGAGGGCATCGAGGAACACGAGGCGAGCGGAGCGGCACACATCAACTCTGCCATGCGCGTGGCCGAGCGCCAGGAGGCTTTTGAGGAACTGGAGGAAGGTGCCCTCGAGTTTTTGTTCCTTGCGCCGGAGCAGTTTGCTAACGAGGAGACGATGGCCCATCTTCGGGCGGCGCCACCTTCCCTCTTTGTCGTCGATGAAGCTCATTGCATTAGCGAGTGGGGGCATGACTTCCGGCCGGATTACCTTCGGCTTGGCGCGATCATTGAGGAACTTGGCCGCCCGACCACGCTCGCGCTGACCGCAACCGCCTCCCCGCCAGTGCGGAAGGAGATCGTTGAACGGTTGGGGCTGTGCGATCCGCGTATCGTCGTCCATGGGTTCGATCGGCCCAATATCTGGCTTGGCGTGGAGACATTTGCCGAGGGCCTACACGAGGAGGGGGCAAAGCGGGAAGCCCTGATTCAGCGGGTGGTGGACGCCAAAGGTCCAGGGATTGTCTACGTCGGGACGCGGCGCCATGCGGAAGAGGTGGCGGAGGCACTGCGAGCGCGCGGCGTCAGTGCCGAGGCCTATCACGCGGGGATGAAGGCGGCAGAGCGAGAGCAGGTTCAGACAGGGTTTATGACCGACGAGGTGGCGGTGATCGTCGCGACCACCGCCTTTGGCATGGGCATCGACAAGCCGGACGTCCGGTTCGTCTTCCACCACGACATCAGCGACTCGGTGGACGCCTACTATCAGGAGATCGGCCGCGCCGGTCGCGACGACGAGCCGGCCCGAGCCATCCTCTTCTACGAGCCAAAGGACCTCAACCTCCGTCGCTTCTTCTCCGGTGCCGGCGCGATTGATGAGGACGAAGTGACGCAGGTCGTCCAGGCGATACGGGACCACGACGAACCGATCGACCCGAAGGAACTCGCGGACGAGACCGGTTTGACGCAGACTCGATTGACCCGGACCTTGAACCGGCTAGAGGAAGTGGGCGCCGTCGACCTCCTCCCGTCCGGTGAAGCAGTCGAGGATGATCAGGCGGGTGACCTGGAGGCGGTGGTGGAGGACGCCGTGGAGGCGCAGGACCACCAGCGGAAGTACGCCCAGTCCCGGATCGAGATGATTCGGGGCTACGCCGAACTGCGTGACTGTCGCCGCAACTACCTGCTCAACTATTTCGGTGAGGCCCGGGAAGGTCCATGTGGAAACTGCGACAACTGTGACGCCGGGCTAGCGACCGGCGCAGACGAGACGATTGACCGCCCCTTCCCGGTCAACGCCCAGGTTCAACATGCGAAGTGGGGCCCGGGAACTGTCATGCGCTACGAAGGCGAGAAGATGGTCGTCCTGTTCGACACCGTCGGCTACCGCACCCTCGCCGTCGACCTGGTTCGAGAGGAGAAGCTGCTCGAGGAAGCTGACTGACCGTCCGGGCCTGTGACGTCAATGGATGGAAGCGGTCGCGATCGGAACGCTGGAGAGATCACCTGCAGCGCGGGAGCAAGGAAGCGTCTACGTCTCCTCCGTCCAGGTGGGGCGCCCGCCAAGGGAGGCCGCGGGTGGGTAGGCTCGCAGAACGGCCGTGGTCGGCAGCACACCGAGGACCCCGCCGGTGAGCACCTGGAACGTGTTCGACCAGAGCGCGGCACCGGCGGGGCCGATCCCTTCCCTCAGCACCAGCCACTGGTACAGGAAGTAACCACCGACCACGGCTGCCCCGCCGATGACCGCAGCCGTGATCATGCGCGGAAGGCCCCGGCGCCAGGCGATGACGGCCGCAAGCAAGCCTTGGAGCCCGTGGATGACGAAGGTGCCCGGCGCATAGGAGCCGTAGCCGGCGGCAAGGTCCGAGAAGGTGGTGCCACAGGCCGCCGCAAAGAAGCCGACGACCGGCCCGAACAGAAACGAGGTCGCGTAGATCGCCGCGTCGCCGAGGTGCACGTAGCCACCCGGCCCGATCGGCACTTTTGGCACGTACGTCATGACGAAGACCAGCGCGAACATGACCCGGCGAGCGCGATCGTTCGAGGATCGGCCGCTGCCCTGTCCCGTCGCATTTCCACCACCCTTGCTACCCGTTGGGAAACCGAGCGTATCGCACCGACCACTCGGGGAAAGGATGGGGGAGAGGGACTCCCTCCGGCAACGTCCACTCGGATTTAGTCCGACCAGGCAGTCTATCCAATAGGGGTTGACCATTCGCATCTTGCCGCTGGCACAGGCATCGGTGATGCTGTGTCGGGTCGGCTACTGCACCACTCCGGTCACCCCCCGCGTCTCCCGGCCGCCTGATCGCCGCCATTCACCCACCGACCCGGCTCGGGCGGGCGGGGAGGATTCAGCACCGCATGGGCCTGCCGTTCCTCGCGACGCTCCCTCTTGCCGAGGATCGCAAGCGCATCCTGGGTTGGATGTGCCTCCTGATCGCCGTCAACCAACTCGGGTTCGGCACCATCGTGCCAGTCGTGCCCCTCTATGCCGAGAGCTTCGGCGTTTCTGCCGCCGCCGTCGGCTTGACCATCGCGATCTACGGGCTCGCTCGGTTCCTGGTCAACGTGCCGGCTGGTTCATTTGCCGACCGCAACGGCCGCCGGTGGACCCTAGCGGTCGGGGGATTGGTGACGGTTCTCGGCAATCTCCTGTGCGCGGCCGCCTGGAACTATCCGCTCTTCCTGGTTGCCCGATTTGTCGCCGGTGCTGGGGCGGCGATGGTCCTGACGGGCGGTCAGATCGTCCTTGCAGACATCGCCTCCCCCCAGAATCGCGGACGAGTGATGGCCCTCTACCAGGGGGTGTTCCTCTTCGCGGTTGGGGCGGGCCCACTCCCCGGAGGGGTGCTCGCGGCCCATCTCGGACTGCGCGCGCCCTTCCTGGCCAATGCCGCCCTCGCTGGCGTCGTCGCCTTGGTCGCCTGGTTCCAAGTCCCGGAGACCCGGGACCTCCGAGCCGATCGACAGACGGCAGCGCGACATCCTGCGCCGCCCTTACGAGATCAGCTTCGCGTCCTCCAGGCAACACCAGGCTTCCTGCTCATCAGTCTCGTCAGCTTTGTCGCCTTCTCCGCCCGCACCGGAGCCCTGTTCAACATCATCCCGCTGCTCGCGGAATCCAAGATCGGCCTCGGGCCGGATCAAATCGGGCTCGGGCTCGGGCTGATCAGCATCGTGGGGTTGATCCTCGCCTACCCCTCGGGAGTGCTCGTGGACCGGTTCGGACGGAAAGCGGTGATTGTTCCGGCCACGGCGATGACCGGTGCCGCGATGCTGCTCTTCGCTGGGTCGCCCAGCTATGCGCTCTTCCTGCTCGCCTGTGGGCTCTGGAGTGTCGCCTCGGGGATTGGCAGCTCGGCGCCGGCAGCCTATGCCGCCGACACCGCGCCACCAGGGATGATGGCGTCTGCTCTCGGGACGTACCGCACGATTGCCGACCTCGGGTACGTCGTTGGACCGCTTGCGCTCGGTGCCATGGCCGACCTCGCATCACCAGAAGCGGCACTGGCCAGTATCGCCACCTTGCTCTTTCTGTCGGCCGCCGCGTTCGCGTATCTGGCACCGGAATCGCTGGAACGAGAGCCTTCGGGGACGACAGCACCGTGAGCTAAGCAGCTTCAGGTCTCCCCCGGGGAACTAGTGGTCCGTCACGGCTGAATCGCTAGCGGCCTGGATTCTGCGGGGCAGGGGGATCGGCCCGCGTCCCCGTTCCGGAGGCCCGCCATGGCATACCCGTACCGCGTGTTTCTCGATGAGCGCG